>JALZGD010000345.1 GCA_030861205.1 Actinomycetota bacterium | reverse complement strand
CCCCAGCGACGCACCAAGCATCGTCGTCAGCGGCATGAACGTCAGCAGCTTCCACCACGAGACATCCAAGTGAACGGCGGTCGCTGGGATCACGAGTGCCAGCGGGAAAACGACGACCGCGGCGAGCGCTCCTTGAACGGCCCCCGCGATGATCTTCTCCCACGCGACCGCCCACACGGGAAGCGGCGCCATCACGCGGTCTTCGATCTCGCGGGTGTAGCTGAACTCCTGCACCAGCGGCAGCGCAACGGCCTGTATGCCCTGGAAGATGCACGCGATCGCAACTACCCCGGGCACGAGCAAGCTCGAGAAGGTGCTCTCGCCCGACGCTCCACCGATCCCCTGTCCGATCTTGGGGAAGACGTACGTGAACACGAAGACGAATAGAAGCGGCTGCATGATCGTCCGCACGATGAAGAGGACGAAACCCTTCTTGAGCACGGTGATGTCGCGCAAGAGAAGGGCGCTGAACGCCGTGACGGACGCGTCTCGCGATGCGCGCACGCGAGTAGAGAGCACGGCTTCGCGTGGCTCCGCCAAGTGCGGAATCGGGATTCCCATCATTCGCGGAGATCCTTTCCCGTCAGTTCGATGAACACGGTTTCGAGCGTTGGCTCGTTTATAGAAAGATCGCTGATCGAGAACCCGCCGTTCTCGGCATGGTCGACGATCCGTGGCAACACTCCCGCGGACCCCTTTACGCTCACCTGGACGACGTCGTCCAGGACGTGAGACGTGATCGCGCCGTCGAAGGTCTCGAGGTGCTTCGCTAGCGCGGCAAGATCGCCGTCCGCGCTAACTCTGATCACAGTGTCGGCATCGACCGATCGCTTCAGATCGGCCGGCGAATCCAGCGCGAGCAGGTGACCGTGATCCATGACGGCCACGCGGTCGCAGAGTTGGTCTGCTTCTTCCATGTAGTGCGTCGTCAAGAGGATCGTCTGCCCTTCGGCGTGTAGCTCGCCGAGGATCTCCCACAGCGCGAGCCGCGACTGTGGGTCGAGTCCGGCGGTCGGCTCATCGAGAAACAGCATCGGTGGCTTGTGCAGGATCGATCGCGCCACCATGAGACGCTGTGCCATGCCGCCGGACAGCGTGGCGACGTCCGCCGAGGCGCGATCGGTCAGTCGGAACTTCTCGAGGTTCTCGTCGGCCGCTTTCTTAGCCGCTCGCGCGCCGAGACCGAAATAGCGACCGTGAAAGTAGAGGTTCTCCCACACCGAGACGCTGCGATCGAGAGTGTTCTGCTGCGAGACAACGCCGATCAGTTGCTTCGCGAGCGTCGGATGGGCGACGACGTCGATCCCGCCGATCGTCGCGCTTCCCGACGTGGGAATGACCCGTGTCGTGAGCATCCCGACGGTCGTCGTCTTGCCTGCGCCGTTCGGGCCCAGGAGACCGAAGATCTCGCCTTCCCGCACCTCTAGGTCGAGCCCGTCGACCGCCTTCAGACCCGTCGGATAGACCTTCGTGAGTGCGCGCGTTTCGATTATCGGCGGCTTGTCTCCGGATCCTGCTCCCACCTGAGGCTCGCGCAACTCTGTTGACATCGATCTCCTTCCGAGTGCCGGTTGTTACCGAATGAAGCTCAGGCGCGGTCCGCGGCCCCCCGAGGCATCGATGGATCGCCATCTAGCAATGCCGCAAGCGCCGGATGATCCGAGTTCTCCTCGAGAAGCCTCGTCGTGCCGTCGCGTGAGCTTTCGGCTACCGCGCGCCGGTCGAAGTACCGCATCGAGTTCGTGCCTTGTTCGATCAGCTCGGTGATCCACGGCCGGATGACGAGGACGTGCACCCCCTTCGCGCGCGCGTCGTTGACTTCTCGACGCAAAGAACGGGCGAACAGGGACCGGACGAGCATGGGCCCCCACAACTTCGGCTCGGGAAGCCCACCCTCGTTGCGATACCCGAGGGGCGCGATGCAGATGATGGCGTCGCAACCGGCCTCGACGGCGAGGTCGAGGGACGTCGCCGACACGATCCCGCCGTCCACGTATTGCACCGAAGCGATCTGCACGGGCGGGAACATCCCGGGGATCGCGGTCGACGCGAGG
>JALZGD010000344.1 GCA_030861205.1 Actinomycetota bacterium | reverse complement strand
CGCCACAACGGCCACGCCGACCTGATCCGCGAATCGATCGATGGCGAGACGGGGGAATAGGGACGCCGCTGAGGGTCGCGCCTGAGCGCACCACTCGGGTGCAGGGGAGTCACAGAGAGCGTCGAACCTTCGACCGAGGATCACCGGAGACCTGCTAGATCGAGGAGTCCTGATGAAGTCAGCATTTTCCCAGCGGGCCCCACGCAGCGCGACGGCCGCCGTGCTTGCTTTAGTGCTCGTCACGAGCATCGTCGCGTTCGGAGGTCGCAGCTTCGGCGCGACCGCTGAGGCTTCGTCCTCATCTAATCGCGTGAGGTTCTCGGCCCCCATAGCTCTTCCGGCTTCCTCAGACACCGGCGCAACGAGCAAGACTTGTTACAACCCGTGCGGCGAGCCGTCTCTGATCCAGGCTCCCGACGGGACGATCTACGTCTCGACGCCTCGCACTCTCCTCGTGTGCTGCAACAACGTCGCGAGCCCGGTGTGGCGGTCGGACGACCTCGGTGCGCACTGGACGAACCCGATCTTCCCGACCACTGGGGTCAAGGACGACGGCGCGACGAGCGGTGGCGATACCGAGATGGCGGTCGACAAGAGGGGGACCCTCTTCGAGGGCGACCTCTGGCTCGGTAACGACTCGATCTACATCACCGAGGACAAGGGAAAGACGTGGACCTGGTCGCCGGCGTCTCACGACGCGGCCAGCGACCGCGAATGGCTCGTCTACAACCCAACAGACGACGCGCTCTACGGTTGGTACGACGGGCTCAAGGCCGGGCTCGAAGTGATCAGAGCACCGCTCGACACTACTGCCGGCAACAAGACCGCGCTGCTCGCTCCGCAGGAGACCGTCGCCGTTCCGGCGGGCCACGGTTGCGTCGATGGATGCCCAGACGAGGTCAACGGCGTCCCGATCCTTTACGACACGGAGTCGCCCGGCGTCCCGTCGGTGGGCCCGGATGGAACGGTGTACTTCCCGTTCGGCTATCAGGTCGCAGGCAAGGGCATCGGCATCGCAGAGACCACGGACGGCCAGAACTTCACATACCGCTACGTCAAGGGAGCCGGCCACGGACATGCGGGCGACGTCGACAGCGATTTCCCCGTGTCGGCCGTCGATAAGGCCGGACACCTCTACGTTGCGTGGTCCGAGAAGAAGAAGTCCGCCAACAACAGCGAGTTCACGATCTATTTCGCCGAGTCGTCAGACAAGGGCAAGACGTGGACGCATCCGTTGCCCGTGAGCAGCGCCGTGTCGAAGACGGCGATCTTCCCGACGATAGCGGCGGGTGACAACGGCCGGGTAGCGATCGGGTGGTACGGGACGACTCAGAAAGGCAACCCGAACAAGATGGGCAAGCACGTCTCGTGGGACGTCTACATCGCGACGACGGACAACGCCGCCGCCAAGAGCGCGCGGTTCCAGCTGAGCAACGTCGACCGCGACTTCCATACCGGCGCCATCTGCACCGGAGGCCTCGGCTGCCCCGGCGATTCTCGGAAGCTGCTCGACTTCTTCATGGTCGGCATCGACAACAAGAACGGCGGCGCCATGGCCGTGTACACGCGTGACTTCGGAGATGGTGGAACCGAGATCGCGTTCGTTCACCAGCGAGTCTGACCCTCGCGGGTCAGCCCGCCCTCGACTTCGTCGCCCGGAACATCATGAAGAGAGGGAGTCGTTGCCACTGCGCGAGCCCGTCGCTCCCGCCCCCGGCATCGACGGACGGCCTCGGTTCCCTCAGGACGTCGATGACGAAACCGGCCTCTTCTAGCGGCCGGGTGTACTCCTCGAATGAGTACATCCAACCGTGGAAGGTCATCTCGATCCCGTCGCGCTCGACGCGCTCGTCGAGACGTCGCGGTCCGTAATACGAGTCCTTGATCACGAACGGGGCGGACGCGTCGCGGCTTGCGAATCGCCCGGCGTCCGTCATCGGATGCGCGATGCACGCACACAGTTGTCCGCCGTCGACCAGGACGCGAGCGATCTCGGCGATCGTTCCTTCGAGGTCGTCGACGTTCTGCAGTGAGTTGTAAGCGATCACCGTAGCGAAC
>JALZGD010000146.1:1848-6271 GCA_030861205.1 Actinomycetota bacterium | reverse complement strand
CTTTGGCTTCGTCGACCGTGCGAGTCTTCAATCCGCAATCCGGATCCACGAAGATCTTCTCCGGCGGGATGAACTTCAACGTCCGCCTGATGCCTTCAGCCAGATCGTCTACGTCCTCGACCGCATGAGTGTGGACATCAGAGATCCCAAGGCCGACGTACTTGGTGAACGGGTGGTCCACGAACTCGTCCAACAACGAGTACTCGGAGTTCGCGAACTCGAGATCGATCTGATCGACAGGGATATCGAGCATCTTCGGATAGGCCCGGTGAAAGTCGCCGTAGCAGATGTGCGTGATCGTATGGGCCGTCAACGGCTCGGTAACGATGGCCATCGCTTCGATGACGAGGTCGAGCTCGTCCATCCGCGTCGACGCCGCCGGCTCGTCGATCTGGATGTAGCGGCATCCGGCGCGTTCGAGATCGAGCGCTTCGTCCCTGACGACCCGGGCGAGGTCGAGGACCATGTCGCGGCGGCTCGGGTAGTGCTCGTCGAACGACCAGTCACAGATCGTGTACGGCCCCGTGAGCATCCCCTTTACAGGAGCGCTAGTCAGAGATTGCGCGTAGCTCCACCACTCGACCGTCATCGGGTGCTCACGGCGTATGGGACCGACGGCGATCGGCTTGCGGTAGTAACGGTTGCCATAGGACCGAACGAGCCCACCGATCTCCAAGCCCTCGAGCTCTTCGGCGAAGAACGCCACCATGTCACCGCGGTACTGCTCGCCGTCGACGACGAGGTCGGTGCCGATCGAGTCTTGGAACTCGATCCACTCGCGCGTTGCTTTCAGTTCGAGCTCTTTGAGTTCGTCGCGTGATATCTCCTTGCGAGCGAACTTGCTACGCGCGGCAAGTATGTAGTCGGGTTTGGGAAGGCTTCCGACGGACGTAGTCCACAAGCCGGGGCCATTCAGATCCACAGTCGCCATCACGCACCGACCCTTTCCGCAGCTTCGTGAAGAAGATGCAACTTCGCCCTTGCTTTCTCGCGGGGCAGGTACTCGAGCCCGGCAGACGGGCTGATGATCAACCGACCCGGCCCTACGATGTCGGTGAGGCTTTCGATCGTCCTGATCAGCTGCGGGAGAGCCTCGAGTCTCGTGTTGCGAGCATCGACGATGCCTGCCTGCACGTCCTTCTCGGGAGGAACGTCTTCGATCAATCGAACGTTCTCGACGCCAGAGATGAGATCGAATCCGAAGCAATCGACCGGCAACTCGAACAGCGACGGACCCAACCGCTTCGCGTCTCCGAAGTAAGTCGCGAGCGTCGTGTGTGTCTCCGATCGCTCGAGCCCCTCGACGATGACGTTCAGCGCGGTGCTGGCAAGCTGGAGGTCCTCGGGGGCCGCGAGAAGCGCAGGTTCGTCGATCTGGATCCTTCGCGCGCCCGCCGCCTCGAGCTCGAATGCCTCTTGGGCCAGAACCCGCGCGATAGCGAGCACGAACTCGTCGTAGTCACCGTAGTGCTCGTCGACAGACAGCCGAGCGAACGTGATCGGCCCGGGGATGACTGCTTTCACTTCTTTGGTCGCAACCGACGCTGCGAACTTGTATGCGTCGACGGTAGCGGGGCCGCGCCACTCGACGGGGCCGGTACAGATCGGACGGCGGTAGTAGGTGTTGTTGTCGAAGAACCTCAACAAACCACCGATCTCGAAGCCCGCCATGTGGCGAGCGAAGGGCGTGACGATGTCGTCCCACCTGACCTCACCGTCGGTGATGACATCGATGCCGGCCGCTTCTTGGTCCGCGATGACCTCACGCACGAGATCGTCTTGAGCACCCTTGAGATCGTCGGGCGTCGCATCGCCACGCTCGAGTGCATGGAGTGTCTTCCGCAACGTGAACGGTTTTCCCTCATCCGGCGGCTTCGGATACGAGCCGACCACCGTGGTCGTTATCGACAACAGCCCCTCCTCACGTACTAAAGAAAAAACCTCCGCACGAGCGGAGGCAAGAAACGAGCTTCCGCTCATCCGTCTGGGATTCGCACCTGCCCCACAGGGGTGGTTGCGGCGGGATCAACGAGCCAGCCTCTTTCATCCACCGGCGGCGACCAAACGCCGGCCGGTGAAACCCCGCTCTTGATGAGCGGCGACATCATAGTTCCTATGGTCGCTTCGCAAGTGGTCCGGCTACGCCGAACTCCTTGCTTCGCGCGTTCCGGCACGGCGCGGGGGCGTGGCTCCGCGAAGTGCGAATCGGGATTCCCAGTCTCCGCCTAGCGCCTACGCCGGGCCCATGCTTACAGCTATCTGGCTCCGCGGAAACGAAAAAAGGCCGCCAGAGGCGGCCCTTTTTTCATCACTTGTAATCAGAACTGGGCTGAGTCTCCGCAGGCGCAGGTGCCTTTTGCGTTCGGGTTGTTGATCGTGAACCCAGACTGCTGCAGGGAGTCGACGTAGTCGACCTCGGCCCCCGCGAGGTACGGCGAGCTCATCTTGTCGACCCTGATCTCCACACCGTGGAGCGCGCTCACGACGTCGTCGTCGAGCTTGCGGTCGTCGAAGTAGAGCGAGTACCGCAGCCCGGCGCAGCCGCCCGGCTGCACGGCAACCCTCAGGGCGTACTCCTTACCGGCGTGCTCCTCAGGGGCCGCGGACACCTCCCGATCGAGGAGCTCGCGAACCTTGTTCGCTGCCTGAGCAGTTATCGAAACGCTCGGTGCGATGGTCTGATCGGTCTCGGTCATTGCCACGCGGGTTGCCCCTTTCGATTTACATGAGGCCCAGGCGCTATTGCTAGTCGCCTTCGGTCCTCAGAACGGTACTCATTATAAGGAACGTCTACGGCCGCCCGGGCTATTCCGCGTAGGCGGCGCCCCATGGTCAGTGGATGACTTTCCACTCCAGCAGCAGTCCGAGGGCCGCGACGAGAGCGACGGCGGTCAGCAGCGGCCGGGCTCGGGCGAGCGACGCAGGCGGCTCGTCGAAGACCAGGGGGGCGAGGGCGAGGATCGCGAGCGACGCCACTCCGAAGAGGGTCAGCACCAGCAAGACTGCGTGCCACACCCTCTCGCCGTCCAAGGGTCAGCCGTGCTCCTGGTGCCTAGTGGGACGTGCGCGACGCGAAGTGGAACTCCCCGACGTGGAGCGCCGGCGCAACCGACGACCCGAACGAGCTGTAGTCGGGGGCAAAGGAGTAGAGGTCTTTGCCGATCCCCTTCGTCGACTTGAACGAGTCGAGGACCGACTGCGCAAACCTGAAGTTGTGAACCGCTTCGGCCAGCTCCCCGCCGCGGATGCGGAACGTTCCGTCGCGTGTCATCCCAGTCAATAACGTTGCAGGGCGGTCCAAGACGTTCACATAGTGGAACCTGGTGACCAAGAAACCGTCATCGACGCCGGCGATCAGCTCTTCCAGTGACTTGTCGCCTCCGGCCATGACGACGTTCGACGCGTAGGGCCCGAACTCGTCCGATCCAGAAGCGTGGCCGGTGGAAGTCGTGTCCAAGCGCCGCGCCGTTCGAAGATCGGTCACGGGCTGGATCGCTTTCCCGCCGTCGATCACGGCCACCCGCTTCTTGGGCACACCTTCGAAATCGAAAGCGATCCCGACCGAGCGTTCGTGACTGGCGTCGTCGGTGATCGTGATCCCCGGTCCCGCGACCGCGGCGCCCTGCTTGGACGCGAGGAAGCTCTCGCCCTCGAGCATCTGCTTTGCCCCGAAGCCCGTGAACGACAGGTAGTCGATCAGCGTCGCAACGGCCGACGGCTCGAGCACCACCTCGTATGTTCCCGGCTCGGCATCAACGCCCGCCCCTGCTCTCGCCTTGTCCAGAGCGCGCCGCGCAGTCGCGGCAACGTCGACGTCGGACGACCTGAACGACGAGGCCTCTCCCCAACCGGTCCCGTCGCCAAGGTCGACCAGGCATGTCGTCGTGCAACGGCTGTAGGCGTCGAAACAATCAACGCCGGTCGACGAGAAGACCGCGTAAGCGTGAGCTCCCGTTTCGAAGATGCCGGCAGCGTTGCCATCGCCAACGACAGCCAGGATGTCTTTGACGGCCTGCGCCCGCTGTGCCGGATCTGCCGTCGCCGTGCTCTCGTCGAAACGCATGATGGGATCCGGCCGACCGACGTCTTCGGGCCGTGCGAGGCCGGGGAATTCCTCGTCCACTGGGGTCGACCGCGCGGCTTCCAGCGCACGCTCCGTCGCGCGTCGTAAAGAATCGCGATCCAGCTGATTAGTCGTCGCGCTGGCCACGCGGCCACCCGTGACGACGCGCACGCCGGCCCTCAGCTCCTTGCGGACGGTGTTCTGGATGATCTCGGAGTTCGCGTATCTAGTAAGCCCCGACTCGGACGCCGAGATCACGACCTCGACGTCGTCTGCACCAGCGAGATCGAGGACGGTGCGGGCGGCGGCTCGCGCGGCGTCGTGGCTGAGCGGCAGCGCCACGTCAGTGGCCCGTTCCGG
>JALZGD010000146.1:0-1838 GCA_030861205.1 Actinomycetota bacterium | reverse complement strand
TCTCGGAGTTCGCATATCGAGTCAGCCCCGATTCGGAGGCGGAGACGACGACCTCGACATCGTCGGCCCCCTCGAGCTCGAGAACCGTGCGAGCAGCAGCACGCGCCTCTTCGGGGCTCAGGGGAAGCGCAGCCGTGCTCAATGTGCAGTCCCTGTAGAGACATTCCTGAAGCGCGCGGGCGACGTGCCATGACCGACGCGCATCGTCTGACCGGGCTGTCCTTTGCCGCAGTTAGGCGTGCCCCATACCTGCCACTCGTCTTCGCCCGCGACCGCGTCGAGGGAGCCCCAGAACACCGGGGTGATGCCGGTGTAACGAGGGTTCTTGAGCATTCGGCCCAGGCGCCCTTTCTTTATCTCCCACGCGATCTCACAACCGAACTGGAAGTTCTTTCGCTTGTCGTCGATCGACCACGACTTGTTCGTGGCCATGAAGATGCCCTCGTCCACGTCCGCGAAGAGATCGTCGAGCGATCCCTCTCCCGGCAAGAGACTGATGTTCGTCATGCGGATCAGGGGGAAGTTCTCCCACCCCTCGGCTCGCATCGTGCCGTTCGAGCGCTCGGCCCCCATCGTGGCGGCGGTCTCTCGCGAGGATTGGAAGCCGCAGAGGATCCCTTCCTTGACGAGGTCGACGCGCTGAGCCTCGACGCCCTCGTCGTCGTACCCGTACGTGCCCAGCGCGCCCGGGATCGTGGCGTCGGCCGTCACGTTCATGTGCTCGGACCCGTAGCGCAACCCGCCAAGATCGGGGATACCGACAAACGATGTCCCGGCGAAAGCAGCCTCCATCCCGAGAACCCGATCTAACTCCGTGGGGTGTCCAACCGACTCGTGGACTTGCAGCATCACCTGGTGGCCGTCCAAGACGACGGTCGTCGTCGTCGATGGGCACTCGGGCGCTTTGAGGAGCGCGACCGCCTCCTCTGCCGTCTGGCGAGCGTTCTCCGCGAGCGCCATGTCCTCGATGACTTCGTAGCCTGCCGCCGCGAAGTGCCCGCGGAACGAGCCGGGGTACGACCGCACCTGGATCTCGCCGTCGGAGACCGCAGTTGCTTCTATGCCTCCGGCGGTATGGATGACTTGCTGATCGATTCGCGATCCCTCACTCGACAGGAACCATGTCTTCTGCCGAAGCAGGTCCATCGACCCGCGCGCGACGCGTACGCCGTCAACCTTCGCCATCTCGACCGTCGCCGCCGTGAGCGCGCCCACACGGTCTTCGAGTGGGACCTCGAAAGGATCGATCTGGAACTGCGACGACCACGAGTCGACGTGCACCGGCTCCGGTACCAACTCGACGGGCGTCTTGCGCGCGCCGGAGCTCGCTCGGGCAACTTCGACCGCAAGCTTTGCGATGCGAGAGGCTTCGTTCTTATCGAGCGTCGACGATGCCGCATAGCCCCATGCCCCATCGACCAACACGCGGACGCCGAAACCCTCGGAATCGGAACGATCGAGAGATTCGATCTGGGGGCCGCGAACCGACAGGTTCTCCGTGCGCGCGTCTACGGCCCTGACATCTGCATAGCCGGCGCCGGCATCGGTTGCCGCATCGAGTGCGAACTCGAGGATGTCCCTCACGGGCTAGGAGGATAAGGGAACGCGAGCACGATCTATCAGGCGAGATTCGCCGAGCGCGGATAAGCCACGGCCGGGTCGGTGATGACGTTCACGAGGTAAGGCTCTCCCGAGTCGAGCCCTCTCTTCAGGGCAGCACCCAGCCCGGCCGGGTCCTCGACGACCTCTCCGCGTCCGCCGAGCGCAACCATCACCTCGTCGTAGCGGATCCCGGGGCGGAGCTCGGCCGCGACGTCGTAGCCGTAAAGGGCCTGCAT
>JALZGD010000343.1 GCA_030861205.1 Actinomycetota bacterium | reverse complement strand
TGAGCTCCGGCTCTGTCTTCGAGCGGGCACCGGCGGCAAGTTCGTCGGCGATCTCGAGATGTGCCTCGGAAGTCGACTCTCGCGCGTGCTCCCCCGTCGTGGTCACGACGAGCACGGGAGCGTCGAGCGTCTCTACGAGATACGGCAAGAGGTTGCGCGCTGCGTCGGAAGCCCATTCGATCCCTTCGAGGACGACGGCGACGGCGCGATCGCTCGCCGCAAGCCGTAAGACGAGTGCTATGGCCGAATAGATCTCCGAGACGTCACGATGCAGATCGCTCCGCCCCAGCAAGTCATCGAGCGCGGGGCCGACCCACCATTGGGCTCTGGGTGGCGTCGATTCCATCTCGAATTCGGCAAGTACCTCGCTAACCAGTCGCGGCAGGGGACCGAGACCTACGCCGGCCGCGACGGGATCGAACGAATCGACCAGAACGAGAGCACCAGCTGCGCGCGCTGTTTGAAGAACGGGTTCGACGACATCCCGCCCGAGGTCGGAAAGCAACCGTGGTCGGCCCTCCGCCACAAAGTCGCGCCACAGCCGTTCGGGTTCGGTCATGGCTCACTCTCCACTGCTCGTCTTCCTAGATTACGGATGTCAACTTTGTGCCGCTATGTCTAGTTTCGATGTCAACTGGAGCTCGCGCGCAGTCGATACTCGACGATCGCGAGCGGTCGCGAGTGTCTGATTCGCGACAGAGGCGTGCAAAGGGCTTGACCTCGGTAAGACCCGCTCCGAGACTGATCGAAACAACGGAACTGGAGGGACTCAACTGATCCGCAGACATCGCATCGTTCACGCAGTAGTAGCAGCATCGCTCGTTGCGGCGATGATTGCAGGAGCCGCGTCGGAAGCGGACGCGGCGACTCCAAAGTGTTTCGGCAAGAAGAAGACGAAGACCCACGTGAACAGCGATGGGGTGATCCTCGGCACCAAAGGTAACGACGTGATCGTTGGAACCAATGGGAACGACGTCATCGCAGGCAAGGGCGGTCACGACCTCATCTGTGGCCTGGGCGGCAACGACTACGTCTACGACTTCAAAGGCAACGACAAGATCAATGGGGGCCCAGGAGAAGACAAAATCGACTTCCAGTTGTCTGCGAAGGGTGTGACGGCCAACCTCGGAGCGGGCACGGCGGCCGGAGGAGCCGGCACCGACGTGATCAAAGGCTTCGAGGACCTCGTCGGGACGAATTTCAAGGACCGGTTGACGGGCAGCGCCGATGGCAACCTCATGGCCGGCCTCGGTGGTAACGACGTGATGAACGGTGGTGCGGGCCTCGACATCCTCGAGGGGAGTGGCGGTAACGACACGCTCAACGGAGGGACTCCGGCGGAAGGCGAGACCACGAACGACATCGCGTGGTACCACCAATCCTTTGCCGACAACGGGCCCGAGTCGGCGGTCACCGTGGATCTCGGCACCGGCACTGCGACGGGAGGAGCCGGAACAGACACGCTCACGAACATCGCCGGCATCGTCGGCTCGAAGTTCAACGACACGCTGACGGGTAACGGCAGCAGTAACTTCATCCTGGGCATGGAGGGTGACGACACCATCGATGGCGGCGGCATCCAGTCCCAACAGAACTTCGACGAAGCGATCTACTGGTTCGCGAAGTCTGCTGTGACGGTCAACCTGCAAACCGGGAAGACCAGCGGCGGGGACGACATCGACACTCTCAGCAACATCTCGGGGGCCTACGGCTCGAACGACTGGGCCGACACGCTCATCGGGGATCAGGAGAACAACTATCTAGATGCCGCAGGCGTGAAGGCGGGGGTAACCGCCACCGAGTCGATCTCGGGCGGCAACGGCGACGATTGGATGGTCGCGAACTCGAGCAACGAGAACTTCGACGGGGGCCCCGGGACTTACGACCTGGTCGACTACCAGAACGACTTCACGGATGGCGTCACGGTAAATCTCGCAACCGGTAGCGCCTCCGGGTACGGCACCGACACCCTGACCGGAGTCGAGGCAGCCCAGGGAACCCTCTTCGAGGATCACCTCACCGGTGACAACAACGTGAACTACTTCTTCGGCTGGATCGGCAACGAGACGATCGTCGGAGG
>JALZGD010000145.1:4152-6318 GCA_030861205.1 Actinomycetota bacterium | reverse complement strand
TCCCCACCGCTGCAGAGAGCGCGAAGACGCTGATCCTGGAAGTGCCACTATCGGACGCGAGCGCCAAGGTACGGACCGGACCGCCCATCGATGACGAAGACGATCTGGGTCGCGACGTGTGGGCCGGCGTCGTGCCGATCGGTTTGCAGCTAGGGAAGCCGCAGCCGGACGAGCATTCGAGCGCGCCGATACCCCGCTACATCGAGGAGCTGGATCTCAGGTACGGCGGCCGCTCTTAAGCGGCGCTCGACTCCTGGTCCTGGATGCACGCGTCGCAGCGAAACACACGCGCGGCGCCGATGCCCGGGCGGGCGGCTTCGACGAATGACCCCTCTTCGATGGCGCGGACCTCGCCGCACCAGCCGCAGCGGGCCTGCATCCCCTCGGGATAGTCGCCGTTGATGACGGCGGTTCTTCCTCTGTGAGCCTCTGGCTCCGACAGTTTTCTCATCGCTCAACCTCAAACACAGAAAAGTCCGTCTGGATTCCCGCTTCGAGCGGGCCGGTCAGGGTAGCATCCGAACGCATGTTCGACACGGCTTTGTGGCTGAAAGACCTCAACGACCAGCAGCGGAAGGCTGCGACCTGGGGCGAGGGGCCGTTGTTGATCGTGGCGGGCGCGGGCTCGGGGAAGACCAAGACGCTGGCGTGCCGAGTCGCGTGCCTACTCGACCGGGGCGTGCCGCCCGAGCGCGTCATGCTGCTGACGTTCACCCGTCGAGCCGCCCGGGAGCTCTTGACCAGGGCCGGCAAGACCGGTGGAGGCAAAGGCGCTACCCGGGTGTGGGGCGGGACGTTCCACTCGGTGGCCAACCGCCTGCTGCGGATGCACGGCAAGGCCGTCGGCTTACCGCCGAGCTTCACGGTCATGGACGAGTCCGATTCTGCCGACCTGATGAACCTCGTCCGCAGCGAGCTCGAGCTCGATCGGTCCAAGAATCGGTTCCCGCGTAAGGAGACGCTCGTCTCGATCTACTCGCGGGTCGTCAACTCGCAAACTCGCCTGGAGGAAGTCCTGAATGCTCACTTCCCCTGGTGCAAGGACGACATAGACGGTATCGCCGACGTCTTTACGGGATACAACGCGCGAAAGCGCGCACATCACGTCCTCGATTTCGACGACCTCCTCGTGTACTGGCTCGCGCTGATGTCTTCCCCGGCGGCGAGACCGGTACAGGACCTGTTCGAGTACGTGCTCGTCGACGAGTACCAGGACACGAACGACATCCAAGCGCGGATACTGGTCGGCCTGACAGCGCAACGGCCGAACATCACGGTGGTCGGTGACGACGCTCAGGCGATCTATTCGTTCCGGTCGGCGACGGTCGACAACATCCTGAAGTTCCCGGAGCAGTTCCCGGGGGCCGAAATAGTGACGTTGTCGCGCAACTACCGCTCGTCTCGGCAGATCCTGGACGCGTCGAACGCGGTCATCGCGAAGGCGCGCAAGCGCTATCCGAAGGACATGTGGTGCGAGACCGACGGACTGGCACCGCGATTGATCACGTGTCGCGACGAGGCCGAGCAGTCGGAGCTCGTATGCGAGGACGTCCTCGAACGACGCGAACAGGGGATGCGCTTGGTCGACCAAGCCGTCTTGTTCCGCGCCGCCCATCACAGCGCCGCGCTCGAGGTCGAGCTCAGCAAGCGCAACATCCCATACGTGAAGTACGGGGGCCTGCGCTTCGTCGAGGCCGCACACGTAAAGGACGTGCTCTCTTTCTTGCGCGTCCTCGAGAATCCGCGCGATGAGCTCAGCTGGTTCAGATTGCTGCAATTGATCGAGGGAGTTGGTCCGAAGACCGCACACAAGATGATCGGAGCGCTCGAGCTCGGGTACGAGGCCCCCGCTGGGTCACCGATCGAGCGGTTGCCGGAAGTTGCGGAGCGGATCGCCCCGACGGGCGTCCGCTCTGCGATAACCGATCTGCATGCAGCAGCGGTCGACTGCAGATCGCTTGTCCCACCCGCGCAGATCGAACGCGTTCGTCCGTTCTTCGAAGACGCGTTCCAGCGCATGTACGACGCGCCGTTCGCCCGTGTCCGCGACCTCGATCAGCTCGCGGGGATGGCAACGCGCTACAAGACGCGCTCGGGATTCATTGCTGACCTCACGCTCGACCCACCGAATTCGACGGCAGACCTTGCCGGCCCGCCGGATCTCGA
>JALZGD010000145.1:0-4142 GCA_030861205.1 Actinomycetota bacterium | reverse complement strand
ATCTGATCCTGTCGACTATCCATTCGGCCAAGGGATGCGAATGGGATGCGGTTCACGTGCTCCATGCCGCTGACGGCATGATCCCGTCGGACATGTCGCTTTCCGAGCCCGAGGGTTTGGAAGAAGAGCTGCGCCTGTTCTACGTAGCGCTTACGCGTGCGAAGCAGCACTTATCCGTCTACTTCCCGCTGCGCTACTACCATCGTCGATTCGCGTTCGATGACTCGCATCTGTACGCGCAGCTAACCCGCTTCTTACCGAAAGACGTGCGGGTGTATTTCGAAGAGACGACCGCGGCGGGCGCCGTCGATCCGGACGACGTGATCGACCTCACCGAGCACGGCCGCGCCGTGTCGTCGGTAGTCGATCAGCTCGTCAAGCTCTGGGAACGCTAGCCCGACGCCATGAAGACGATCCCCACCAAGGCGCACACCAGTCCCGTCAGCTGAGTGCTCGAGAAGCGCTCCTTCAGGACGATGCGCGCCAGAACCACCGTAGTTGCCGGATAGAGGGACGTCAGCACGGCGACGATCGAAAGCAACCCTCGACGACTTCCGGCCAAGTACAGAACGTTTGCCGAGAGATCGAGAACGCCTGCCAAGATGATCGTCCTAAGCGTGGCGCGCGACACGCGCCACGACGGCCTCGTAACCGCGATCATCACGGCAACGAATACGACCGACACGATCTTCGTTCCGATCAGCGGCCACGCCCCCGTGTCCCGGCCCGCGTGCGCGAGGAAGACGAAGAACAATCCGAACGCGATCCCCGCACCAACCGCCTCCAGAACTCCTGCCGGTATTCCTGCGGGACGCGCGTACTCGGCGTGTGGCGATGACGAGACGAGCACCACAGAGACGAGTGCGACCGCGACTCCCGCAAGCGCGAGGCCACTCGGGCGCTCGCCGGTTGCCAGCCCGACCAGAACCGGAACGGCGGCAGCCTCGACGGCCGTGATCGGGGCAACGACGCTCATCCTGCCCCCGGCCAGGCCGCGATACAGCAACACGACCCCCACGCCGCCACCCAAACCTGCCGCGCCTCCCCACAGGAGCGCCTTTGATGTGGCCGCCGCGTCGTTCAGCGCAGGGAACAATGCGAGCAGCAGGAGCGTGCCCGCCATCTGACTGACGAACACGACGATGAAGACGTTGGCTTTCTTCGTCGAGAACCCGCCGACGAAATCTGCGGCGCCGTAAGAAAGGGCCGCGGCAAGACCAAGGAAAACCGCCACGGTCGCTAGGGGCGCACCATCACCTTGAGGGCGGTTCGTTGGTCCATCGCGGCATATCCAGAAGAAAGGTCGTCGAGTCCCACTTCCATCGATAGAACGGGGCCGGGATCGAGACGCCCGGCGAGCACGTCGTCGAGCAATTCGTCCATGTATGCGCGAACGGGAGCGACACCGCCGGCGATCGAGATGTTCTCGCCGAACATGCGGCGGACATTGAATGCCTGCACGGCATGAGGCACGCCCACGAAACCGACCGTTCCGCCCGGTCGCGCGATGCCTATAGCGGTGTCCATCGCGCTTTGATTGCCGACGCATTCCAGAACCGAGCCCGTGCCACCGGACGTCAGCTCCTGCACCTCTTCGATCGCTTCTTCGTCTCTCGACGTCACGACGTCCGTTGCGCCGAACTTGCGGGCAAGCTCGAGCCGGTCGTCGTGGTGGCCCAGCATGATGATGCGATCGGCTCCCAGACGAGCGGCCGCAAGAACCCCGCACAGTCCGACGGCGCCGTCACCGACAACAGCTGCAGTCGACCCTTCGGATACGCCTGCTGCGACGGCAGCGTGGTGCCCTGTGCCCATGACATCGGTCAGCGGAAGGATCGATCGCATCAACGCATCGTCCGACTGCGCTTCTTTAGGAACCGCAACGAGTGTCGCGTCGGCGAATGGCACGCGCGCCGCCTCGCCTTGACCACCGTCCTGGTCGGGGCCGCCCCATGCCGACCCGTTGACGCACGACGTTTGCAAACCGATCCGGCAGAATTCGCACGTTCCATCGGAGAAGACGAAGGGCGCGATAACGACGTCGCCGGCCTTGAAGGAAGTGACGTCGGAGCCGACGGCCTCGACTACCCCCGCGAGCTCATGGCCGGTGCGCCACCCCGGCTCCCAATTCTTTGCGATCCCTCGGTAGAACCAGAGGTCGGACCCGCAGATGCATGCGTGCGTGATGCGCACGATCGCATCGGTCGGCTCGCTTATGCGCGGATCAGAGACGTCTTCGACGCGGATGTCCTCGGGACCGTTGTAGATGCCTGCTTTCACCCGGTAAGCGTATTTCCTTACGCCGCGTGCTCTTGCACGGCATCGTCGAACGCCCACGAAAGAACCTCTCCGATCTCGTTCGCGAGGTGGAAGGTGATCTCTTCGCGCACCTTCTCGGGCACGTCTTCGAGATCTTCGGCGTTCCTCGCCGGAAGAATGACCTCCGTCAGCCCGGCGCGGTGAGCGGCGAGGACCTTCTGCTTCACGCCACCGATCGGGAGAACGCGGCCCTGCAGGGTGACCTCTCCGGTCATGCCGACGGTGCTTTTCACCGGACGTCCGGTAAGCAGACTCACGAGCGCGGTGACCATCGTGACGCCCGCCGACGGCCCATCTTTAGGGACTGCCCCGGCCGGGACGTGCACGTGGAAGTGTCGTTCGTCGACGTCCGGGCCGACTGCGAGCTCGGCTGCGTGCGACCGGATGTACGAACGAGCGATCTCTGCGGACTCCTTCATGACGTCGCCCAGCTGACCGGTCAGCGTCAATCCGGATTTGCCCTCCATCGAGGTTGCCTCTACGAACAGGACGTCTCCCCCGGTTCCGGTGACTGCAAGTCCCGTTGCAACTCCAGGCGTTGCCGTCCGCTCCGCCGCTTCGAAGAAGAACTTCTTCTTCCCGAGATATGGGCGGACGTCGTCCTCGCCGAGCGTGATCGGAGCTACCGCGTCTCCCGACGCGATCCTCGTTGCGGCCTTTCGCAGCAATTTCCCGAGCTCGCGTTCGAGGTTACGGACCCCGGCTTCGCGCGTGTAGTCGGAGATCACCTTGTAGATCGCCGCGTCCGTTAGCTCGACCTCGTCGGATCGCAGGCCGTTTTGCTGAAGCTGCCGGCGCAACAGATGGTCCTTCGCGATGGCTAGCTTCTCGTCGTCGATATATCCGTCTAGTCGGATGACCTCCATGCGGTCGAGCAGGGGGGCCGGGATCGTCTCGACGACGTTGGCCGTCGCGATGAACAAGACCTCGGAAAGGTCCAGGTCCACCTCGAGATAGTGATCGCGGAACCTGTGGTTCTGCGCAGGGTCCAGAACTTCGAGCAACGCAGACGACGGGTCGCCGCGCCAGTCGCTGCCGACCTTGTCGACCTCGTCGAGCATGAATACGGGGTTCTTCGTGCCCGCCTCTTTCAGGGCACGCGCGATCCGTCCCGGCATCGCGCCGACATAGGTGCGCCGATGCCCGCGGATCTCGGCCTCGTCGCGAACCCCGCCGAGGGCAACACGGACGAACTTGCGGTCCATCGCACGCGCTACGGACTCGCCGAGTGACGTCTTGCCGACGCCTGGGGGCCCTACGAGGGTCAGGATCGCGCCGAAGCCTCGTTCGGTCGGCGCTTCCAAGCCACGCTCATCGCGCAGCTTGCGCACCGCGAGGTATTCGAGGATGCGCTGCTTCACGTCTTCGAGCCCCGTGTGGTCCTCGTTGAGGATCCGGCGGGCGTCGGGGATTTCCAACCGCTCGTGCGAGCGCTTGCTCCACGGCATCGCGACCATCCAGTCGAGGTAATTGCGGATCCAGCCGTGCTCCGGGTTCTGGTCGCTCATGCGCTCGAGGCGGTCGAGCTCGCGCTCGACTTCGTTGCGTACGTCTTCCGGCATGTCGGCTTCGTCGATCTTCGTGCGGTACTCCGCGACGACGTCGCCGTCTCCGTCCTCGCCCAGCTCCTTCTTTATCGCGGCGAGCTGCTGACGCAGCATGAACTCGCGCTGCGTCTTCTCCATCCCCTCGGATACCTCGTCGCGGATCTTGTCCTTGAGAACGATCTCGGCGAGCGTCTGCTTTGCCCACCCCAGGACTTTCTCGATCCGAACTTCGACGTCGATCGTCTCGAGGACTTCGATCTTCTGCTCGATCGAAAG
>JALZGD010000144.1:2812-6334 GCA_030861205.1 Actinomycetota bacterium | reverse complement strand
AGCGAAGTCCCTATGCGGGCGGACCGTGACGATCAAAGTGAGGTTCTCGAACTTTTCGACGATCACGCGTTCGAGAACGGTGGGCGAAGAGATCGATTCCGCGGCCGACATCTATTCGGTTGCTAAGGAGCTATGCGAGCGGATAGGTCTCGCCCGGGTGAGGATCAGGTTGCTGGGCGTGAGCATGTCCGGCCTTGCGCCGGGCCCCCCTCGTCGGCAGCTCGATCTGCTCGGAGCTCTGTCGAAGTGGGCGGGGGCGACGAGCGCGATCGACAGCATCCGCGATCGCTTCGGAGCCGAAGCCGTCAAGCCGGCGACGCTGCTCGACGTAACGGACTAGGCGTATATCCGTTTCTCCGTAAAGGGCCTGGTAAGCGGCCTCCGTTTCTATAATCGGATGACAGTGCCACTGTCTGAGCGCGAGCAGCGCATCCTCGACGAGATCGAGAAGAGCCTGTACCACGAAGACCCTGCCTTCGCTCGGGACGTGACGCGCCGCGCTCCCCACATGGACCAGATCCGCAAGGTGCGTATGGGGATAGCGTTGTTTGTGAGCGGTATCGGGTTGCTCATCGCGTTCTTTGCGTCGCAGGCAGTGATCATCGGCTTGCTCGCGTTCGGCGCGATGGTCGCCGGGATAGTGATCTTGGCTGGAGCGATCAGGATCCTCGTCACGGAACGTCGCCCCTCGTCGAGCAATCGGCGAGAACGTCTTCAGCGCGCTTTCGACGACTGGGAATCGCGCTTGAGGCAGCGCTACAAGCGACACTGACGAACGCGAAAAAAAGAAAAAGACACAAAAGCACTTCGAATAGCGAACATCCTCTTGCCGCGTCGGCGTCCGCCGCGCTAGATTCGGGACCGTTGTCATCGGCGGCCCGCATCCCATCGTTTCCACTTCCTCCATGGGTACGGGAGTCGGTCCACAAGTTTTCTAGAACCGGCGGGGGAGGTCGCGCTCTTCTATGGAGGGATTCACTGCTGAAGAAACGTCACGCTTGACTGGTTGCACTGCACATCAGCTCCGTTACTGGGATCGCATCGGCTTGGTTCGACCCAACGTCCAAGCGACCGGCGGCAGGCCGGGCGTCCGTCGTCTCTATTCGTTCCGCGACATAGTCGCTCTCCGCGTTGTCCAATCCCTGTTGGCCGGAGGCATGAGCCTGCAGAAGGTCAGGAAAGCATTCGACTACCTCCGCAAGAAGGCGGAGCTCGACAGTGAGTTGACGAACGTCACACTCGCGACGGACGGACGCAGCATCTACGAGATCACCGGTGACGAAGGCGTTCTCATGGATGCGCTGAAGCAGGGTCAACTCGCGTTTTTCAGCGCCATGGAAGAGGTCACCGCGCGGGTGGACGGCAAGGCTCCGGCGTCGCTGTACGACCGTGAGTTCTCCATCGCCGTCCGCAAGCGAGCCGAGCTCCTCCGGACGGAAGGCGATCCCCAGCTCGAGCGTAGGTTGCAGGCTACGCGGTAGCGGGTCGAGGGAAGATCGGCCCCCTAGCCCACCTCTGAAGCAGCACGCGCGGCGAGAACAGGCGGCGAGCGCGCGCCCGCCACGTGGCGTATCCCCACAGCGAGGACGTGATCGCTCGTGCAAGCGAGCGCGCCCGGGTGACGTCCGCAATATCCGGGTCGACCGCTCTGAAGAGCGCCTGTTGATAGAGGTCGGCGAGCTCCATCACTTCGTCTCGGCGAGCGTGACCGTCGCGGGATAGCCGCTCGGCGTACGTCGTCGCCGGCTCCGCCCGACCTCTCGCAACGTAGAGGTCTGCTCCGGCCTCCTCGACCTCTGCAAACGAGGCTGCTATCGCACTGCGTGCCGTGTGCGCGCGGCGGAGGTTGTGGACGCGCCGCGCTTGCTTGAGCAGGGGGATCGCGAACAAGACGATTAAGCAGGTAAGCGCGAGCAGACGAACTAGCCGCGCAAACGCCCGTTTCCAAGCCGGCACGCTTGCCGGCTTACTCGGCTCGAGTGGCGTGAGGTGTTTGTTGACGCGCTCGTTCCGGCGCTCGCCGCACAACCGCGATGCCGCGCCGAGGTCACCCTGTTGTTTGCAGTGCAGGCGGCCCGCCGAGCCGCCGCGCCCCCGGCCCGCCCGTGCCCCCGGGTCACCGGCCCCTGCCGCTGCCGGCGGTTGAGCGCCGGGCTCTGTCGTGTATGGAAGTGGGGGAGCGGCGGCGCGAGGAGTCGGCTCGAATGCGACCCATCCGTATTTCTCGAAGTACACCTCGGGCCACGCGTGAGCGTCGGTTCCTTTGACGCTGAACGTGTGAGGCGCAGTCTCGGTGCCAGGTAGGAACCCGATGTCGACTCGAGCCGGATATCCCAATGCGCGGGCGAGGTACGCGAACGCTGCCGCGAATTGCTGGCAGAAGCCGGCCCGCGTCTTGGTCAGGAAATCCGTGAGGGCGTTCGTGCTCGAACCGAGGTCGGGGTCGAGCACGTAGCGGAACTCCGTGCGCAGGTGATTCTGGATCGACGACAGCTTCTCGAACGGGGTTTCAGCGTTGACCGTCCAGTTCCCGAGCAGATCCTTCACCGCCGGCGAAAGCGAGGGCGTGTTGGTGAACTCGGCGGTGCTCAGCGTGCCGATCTTTGCGTTCTGCAGCTCGTGGAAATCGAACGTCGGAACGGACGAGGTCACCGTGTACGTCAAGCGGGACACCTCACCCGATGCCAGGCGCAGGTCTGCCGTCTCGTTCCCGTAGACGAGGTTCGGAGCGGCTGGGGAGTCGTTGGGGAATTGCACGGTTCCCGGCAGGTAGGCGGCCGGGAGGTAGTCACCGCTCAGCCCATCCATCGTGAACCGCTGCGTCAATGACGTGCTGTCGGGACTTTCCACCAGGGCCGGAGCGACGACGCCGGCAGTCGCCGGAGATTCGTCGACGGTGCCGCGTGACCAGATGCGGCCGTCGAAGTCGGTCAGCGTTGCGAGCTTCCAGTACGCGGGGCGGGACGCCCTTACGTGGAACAGTTCGAGGTTCGACTGCTTGTCGAGCGTCGCGGCAACGTCGGCCAGGAGGTCGACGCGGCCCCCGCCCGTACCCGACCCCGAACCGTTACCGCCGCCTCCCTTACGGAACGAGAGCAACGCGTCGGCGTGCGGCAGCACAACCGGCGCAATCAGCGCCACGGCAACCGTGAAGACACCCATCCGACGCGCCACGCGTCCCGTTACCGAGGCCGGCTGCTCCTCGCGACCTCCCTGCCATGTGGGAGCCCACCTCCCCCACGTCCTCACGGAGTGCGCGGCCTCCAGTCCCCAATAGGTGAGCAATGCGCCGAGAAACAGCGCAACGAGAAGCGCGGCGGCTCGGCCGGTGCCGGTGATGAGGATCAGCACGAACAAGGCGATCGACGGCATGGCGGCGAGCAACGGTCTGCGCCACCTGAATGTTGCGATCTCGCCGATCGCAGCGGCCCCCCACATGCCGACGACGATCGCTACGACGTAACCGGTTCGAGGCGGCACGGGGGCAAAGTCGACATTGACGTTTCGGAAAGCACTCGACAC
>JALZGD010000144.1:0-2802 GCA_030861205.1 Actinomycetota bacterium | reverse complement strand
CACAGCGCAGCGAACGCCGCGGGCGACGGCAAGCCGAAGAACGTGTGCGGCCCCTCGAAAACGAGACACAGGTACCACGCGAGTGCGAGCGTGAGCGCCCCGGCGGTCGCGACCGTCGGGAGTCCGGCACGTCGACAGCCGACCGTGATCCCGACGGCGACGAGCATCCCCAGCATGACGGGACCCACGTAGTCACTGCCTGCGAACAACTGCCCGAACGCCAGGAGGGTAGTCGTGAGGAGCGCGGCGAGGCCTACACGAGCTCGGGCTTCCGATCCCATTCGCCGCCTCCTTTCTGTGGGCGAACCTGTGTCAGCCCTGCCCATCCGGTCGCGACGGCCTCGCCCGGTGACAGCACGACGGTCCGGATGCCGGCTTGGGTGAGCAGACGGATCGTCTCCACGAGCTGCTGCTCACCTGCCCATCGATCCTTGGTCGACGCCGTGCCGAAGCGGTGCGCGGGGAACGACACTGCGATGACCTGGCGGTATCGACGCCGGCATCTGCTGAGGCCCATCGCGACGCGAGCGTCGATCGATCCGCCGACGAACACGAGGGTCCCCTCTGCCGAACCCTGCGCCTCTAGCTCGGCGAAACGGGTCAGCAGCGCGGTCGGCTGTCCCGTTGTGCGGATCGGTTGCACCGTGGCGAGGAGGTCGAGGCAGCGGTTGAGGTGGTCGGTTCCGCGGCTTGCCGCCACGCCTGGTTCGTGGGAACACAGAAGCCGGAAGGTGTAGCCGGCTCGGTGATAGAGGTCGACCAAGGACGCGGTCGCTTCGGCACATCGTTCGAATGACGACGAACCTGCGACGCTGTCATGGGCGACGGCGTCATCGTCCATCAGCAGCGTTGCTCGCGTGTGCCACGGAGTCTCTTCCTGCCGGATCATGTAGCGAGCCCGTTTCGCAGTCGACGGCCAGTGGATCTTGCGAAGATCATCGCCCTCGACGTACTCGCGCAACGTGTAGAAGTCTTCTCCCGTCATGCCGGTCGGTTGTCTGAGGGCCGAGACGGACAGGCTGCGGCGCTCTCCGTGGTCGCGCGGCAACGCCAGCGTCTCGATCCGCGGGTAGACGAGGATGCTTGTCGTGTCCTGAGCGTGCAATGTCACGTTTGCAAGTCCGAACGGATCCGTGCACACGATCTCGAGCGGACCGATCTGGTAACGCCCGCGGCGGGGGGGCCGAATCTCGTACGCGGCGCTTCTGACGCCGTCCGGTTCGACACCGGCGAACGCGAAACGCGCACGACCCGTGAGACCGGCCGGGATGCGATCGTCGAGCAGCAGTAGGGGCGTCGTGGCGCGGCCGATGTTCGTAAGCCGGATGCGAACCGTGATGGGATGGCCGGCCCCGACCCGCTGAGGAGCGACCGACCTGATCGTCTCGAGCTCGTGTCGCCCGAACCTAACGACGGCAACTGCAGCGGCCGCCAGCGCGACGAGCGCGAGGCCCATCGCCGACAGCGCAGTGACTCCGAGCAGCTCTCCGGCTACGAAAAGCCCCAGCCCCGTCGCGGCAACGAGCCAGCCGCGTGAGGTGGGCATCCCTATGCCTGTTCGCGCGCGGGGATCGGGACTCTGCCGATCAGCCCGTTCAGAACCTCTTCGGACGTTGCGCCCCGCATCTGCGCCTCCGGCGAGAGCAGTATGCGGTGCGCCAGGACGGGGACGGCGAGATCCTGGATGTCGTCCGGCACCACGTAGTCGCGTCCTCGGCTCGCGGCTAGGGCCCGGGCCGCGCGGAGGAGGTACAGCGACGCCCGAGGGCTGGCTCCGAGATAGACATCGGGTAGATCGCGGGTGGTCTCCGTCAGCTCGACGATGTAGTGCTTGAGAGTCGGAGCGACGTGAACCTCGCGGGCGGTGTGGATCAGCGCATTGACCTCTTGCGAATCCGCGACCGACGCCAACTGCTCGAGGGCCGGTTCGTGACCGTGCCGGTCGAGCATCTCGAGCTCGGAGCCTCTGCTCGGGTAGCCCACCGACAGTCGCATCATGAAGCGATCGAGCTGCGACTCAGGCAATGGATAGGTTCCTTCGTGCTCGATCGGGTTCTGGGTCGCGATGACCATGAACGGTCGCCCGAGGACGTGGGTCTCGCCATCAATCGTGACCTGGCGCTCCTCCATGCACTCGAGCAAGGCCGACTGCGTCTTCGGCGAGGCGCGGTTGATCTCATCGCCGAGGCAGATATTCGAGAAGACGGCTCCGGGCTTGAACTCGAAGGCGCCGGTTGCGCGATCCCACACGTTCACCCCGGTGACGTCCGTGGGTAGCAGGTCGGGGGTGAACTGGATGCGCCGCCAGGTGCAGTCGATCGAGCGGGCGAGCGCTTTTGCGAGCATCGTCTTGCCTACGCCGGGCACGTCCTCCAACAGGACGTGTCCTTCGGCCAGCAGCGCCACCAATGCCAGCCGAACGACTTCGTCTTTGCCTTGGATGACCCGATCGATGTTTTGGGCGATCCGATTGAACGTCGCTTCGAAGCCGTCGGTGCGCAAGGATCCTTCAGTCACTGCCCCTCCTCAGGGACTCCGTCGTGGTGCGTGAGTGGCGGATGAGCAAGCGTACTGCTATCTCTTATACGGTCCGTCTTCGTAGACGGTTCGCAAAGTGGCGTAAGTTCCACAGGTGTTCCCGGGATCGCGGATGGGCCCGGGATGGCGCTAGCCCCCGCGAAGCGGCGGCGCGCCCGGACCGGGAGGCGCGAAGCAAGGAATTCGGCCGCAGGCCGGATAACTTGCGTAGCGTCACATAAGAATATGGAGGGCTGCATGGCCGGCTGGGGTGACGACCCGGAG
>JALZGD010000143.1 GCA_030861205.1 Actinomycetota bacterium | reverse complement strand
CCCCTAGGCGCTCGGCGACCTGGGGCGCCAAGCTGACGATGTCGCTCGCGCCCGCGACGCAGTCACGCAGCTCGGAATCTGTCAGTTCGGCGCAGAGTTGACGAAGAATCTGCGTCCAGGGCCAGTACGGCGGTGCATCGACGGCCTCCCAGCACCGTCCCGAGACGACCTGGACTCCGCTAGAGCGCGCCCATGACGAGGCCTCCTCGACGAGCCGGCTCTTTCCGATACCCGCTTCACCGGTGATGAGGAACAAACTCCCTCGCCCCGCGATCGCTTCCTCGACTCCGCGGCGCAGAGCGGCGAACTCTGTGCCCCTGCCTAGAAGCACGGGGGCGTTCGTCGCGTCGAGTGCTTCGCTCACGGGTTCCGACCCCTCCACCTGGTCCCGGTCCGCGAACCGAGTTGTCTCAATCGTGGCCCTCATCCCTCTAGAGCCGTGGGGACCAGGCCCACAATCGTGGCCTTCTTTCCCACGACTGTCGAGCAGCGAGAGGTGCCTAACTTCGGAGGTAGGGATGAGGCATTGGTTGGGTCGGAGGCGAGCATCGCAGGACCATCCGGGCCTGAAGCAGGTCGACAAGCTCTTGTCCGGGAACCCGGACCAACTGAAGGTCCCAGTCTCGGGTCTCCCCGGTCAGGTGAGTGAGCTCCTTTCTTTCTACGAAGGCCTCTTCAAGCGGAGGAACTACCGGGTCATAGAGGTCGACCGACGCGTCGACGACCTCTGGATCGCTCACATCGAAAGGACGAAGCAGCGGCATCAAGGGGTTGTGCGGGGGTCCGTCTAGCTCGGGCCCGTCGAAAGGAGGATGTGATGAAGCGTTTCTTGATCATGGCGATGACCATCGGGCTGATTGCGGGTTGGGCGGCGACGGCCGAAGCGAAGACGGGGCCGCGTAACGGCTACCAGTCCACGCGCCCGGCTCACAGCAGGACTGCGGATAAAGCACCGGTGCGCTCCGGAACGATAGTTACCGGATCCGTTTCGGGGCTTGTCGGCGGCCAGCCTCTGGGGTGCGAGATGGCTCCAGATTGCCGAGCATGGCTGACAAGCGGCTGCGATCAAACGCTCACGGGACGAGACCCGGCGTTGCTCGCCTCGATCGAGGACGTCGGCGATCTTGCCGACCGCACTCCGGTGTGGCTCTTCGAGCGCTCGCTCGGCGCGGCTGCTTTGGTGAAAGTGCAGCTGTGGCGTCAGGACTGCACCGAGATCGAAAGACCGCGGTCGACACGCTCCAACCAATACTTCCCGCTCGAGATACCCCCGTCGGCTGAGTGGATGACCATCACGGGTTACACCTATAACCCCTGGGGCGTGTGGCCGCCTTTGCCCCGCGCGACACTCACGCTGGACTGGACCCTCACGCCATTTCGCAGCACAGATCGGTAGACGCGCCGTGCAACGGATGATCGGCGCGGTGACCGAACGCGGCCGACGCGACGCCGCGAGAGACGCCGTTTCGTCCACCAATGACCAGGGCCTTCTTGAGTGGACCAGAGGGGAGTCGAACCCCTGACCTCACCCGTGCGAGGGGTGCGCTCTACCAACTGAGCTACTGGCCCGAATCCACCTCATGTTAACGGCGCGAGTCGGGCGCCAAAATGCCGCTAGCGCAGCGCGCCGTGGCGTCATCAGGGGGGGCTAAGCGTCGAGCTTCGAGCCGTGCTCCGTCAGAGCATCCCTCAAACCGCTCTGAATCGCGGCCGTCGTGAAGTCGCCGCGGGTTCTTTCGATGATTGAGCGAGCAACGTCGGTGAGACGGCGAAGGCCGAACGTGATCCCGTCCGGATAGTCCATTGAAACCAACAGGTAGTAGATGTCGTCCATGGCGCCCAGAAGACTCTCGCACTGATCCAGGTGGCCGTGACGCATCAAGTCGAGTATGTGGCGACGCAGTTCGCCGACAGATTCGGCCATCCCTTTTAGATAGGCCGACGGCGGCAGGCCGAGATCCTCCGGCGAAGGCAACGATCCGTCCGTCACCAACGCGAACGTGATCCTGGCTTCGGCAAGCTCCTTCTCGGCGTCGTGCACGAAACCCGCGTGGCGCATGTCGTCGTGTTCCGACAGCGATCTCCGCGCGTCGTCGAGGTGTTTTTGCGCGTCGGAGAGAAGATCGGAAGCCGACTCCATCTCGTATCGATGCATCGCTCGGATCGCATTTCCGCACGAGCGGATCGCGCTGCGGCTCGAAGCTAGGCCTTGCTCGCGCGCCTGCGTCTTCGCATCCAGATGGGCTCGCAGCGACTCGCCGAGCGCGTTCAATTCCATCGGCGGTGACTCTATAGGGCTAAGCGTCAGCTTTCTAAGACTGGTTGGCGTTCGCGTGCTCGAACGCGACGACGTCCCGAGCGTTCCGCCGCGCGGGCCGCGAGATCATGCGTACCTTCGAGAGCCGCTCCTCGCGCCGTCTCTTTGCTTCCATGAGCAGCGCTATGTAGACCGCAAGAGAAAGGTCGAGCGCGACCTCGATGTTCCACCACCCGCCGCCGGCAATGGCCGCGACGATGAGAGCGGTAAGCGTCGCTGTAACCAAGAACAAGAGGATGCGCGTCCGTCGCCTTTGGCCGCGTCTGAACGACGCGCGCGCGAGACGGTCATACGGCTCGGGCATCACGATCCATCGACCGCCGCGTGCTCGCGGGGCGATCAGGTCCATCCGTCGTTTGAATCGTTCGGCGGCCGTGAATGGAGCTTGTTGCCGTGCCCGCAGCCAAGCCGGAAGGAATACCGCTACCCAAGCGACAACGAGCAGTCCTAGAAAAACATAGGTCAAGAGCTTTACCCCGCAGCTCTAGTCGGCTACTCGCGCTCACGCTAACGCACGTCTTACGCCCCAACAAGGATTTCGGAACGCGAAAAACGCGCATATAGGCTCGAGCGCGCTCGGCAGCATCCGTCGGGACTGCATCTAGACAGGAGCGCGACATCCTCACTATCTCTTCTTCGATCGACGCACCGGAAACGGCACGTTGCGACGCGCTAATCGTGGGCGCTTATGCAGAAGACGGAGCGTCGTCGCTCGACGACGCGGGCCGCGCGATCGACGGCGCGCTGCAGGGCGACCTCGCGAAATACCTCGCGACCACAGCTTTTCGCGCGAAGCCCGCGGAAGTTGCGATCGTCCCCACATTCGGTCGCGTCGCCGCGGCGACTGTCGCCGTCGTGGGGCTCGGCCCCCGCGCCGACACGCTCGACGTAGCGGCGATCCGCAGAGGTGCCGGAGCGGCAGTCAGGCGGCTGTCGGAAGCACGCACGATTGGCTCGGCCGTAGGCGGCGGAACGTCAGAGGCAGCGATGGCCGCCGCCGAGGGCGTGCTTCTCGGGGCTTACGAATTCACCGATTACAAGAGCGCGGCGTCGACGCGCAAGACCGAGGCGCTCCTGCTGCTGGGATCGAGCGGAGACGTCGCCAGCGACGCCTCGATCCGAGCTAGAGCAACCGCCTTCGCGCGCGACCTCGTCAACGAGCCGCCGAGCGACCTCTCCCCGCGCCGACTATTCGAGAAGGCAGCGGCAAAGGCGAGCGATGTCGGGCTCGACTGCAGCGCTTTAGACGAATCACAACTCGCCGACGGTGGTTTCGGCGGCATCCTCGGCGTATCGCGGGGTTCGTCGGAAGCTCCGCGACTGATCCGTCTGCACCACGAGCGCCCCGACGCAAAGCGCAAGGTGATCCTCGTAGGCAAGGGCGTCACGTTCGACTCCGGTGGCCTGTCCCTGAAGGACGCCAAGAACATGGAGACGATGAAGACCGACATGGCGGGAGCCGCAGCCGTCATCGCCGCGATCACGGCCGCCGCAGAGCTAGATATCGACGTCGACATCGTCGCTCTGACGCCGGCAGTCGAGAACATGCCCGGCAGTCGAGCGATCAAGCCGGGGGATGTCATCAAGCATTACGGCGGTAACACGACCGAGGTGGTCAATACCGATGCCGAAGGCAGGCTGATCCTCGGAGATGCGCTGGCTCTTGCGAGTGAATCGCGGCCAGACGCGATCGTCGACCTCGCAACGCTGACGGGCTCGATACAGGTCGCGCTCGGAAAGAAAGCCGCCGGCATATTCGCAACCGATGATGCGCTTGCCGACCAGTTAACGAGTGCCGGAGCCGCCGCCGGCGAGCGACTGTGGCGGATGCCCCTTTATGACGACTATCTCGGCGAGCTCGATTCGGAGGTCGCCGATCACAAGAACTCTGGGTCGCGATGGGGAGGGGCGATCATCGCTGCGATGTTCCTGAAGACCTTCGTCGGCGACGGCATCCCGTGGGCGCATCTCGACATCGCGGGGGCCGCGCGTGCAGATGCCGACCGTGAAGACATATCGCGAGGCGGCACAGGTTTCGGAACGCGACTACTGATCGAGTGGCTGCGAGGGCTGGCGCGATGACGAGCGACCAGTTGTACCGATCGGCACCGAACCACCGCCACCACCACCCGCGTCGGGCCCTCAGAGCGGCTTGCATGGATTATCAATATCGGGCATGGCCGTCTGCGCGTTGATCGGGATCGTCGCGATGATCGCCCTCGTAACGATCAGGTGGCCGGGAACGACTGAGCGCGCCTTCATCGCACTGATCGTTTTCGCGTCGATCGGCTTTCTCGCGAGCGCGTCGATCGCCGTGTTCAGCGCAGCGCGCGACACCTATCCGCGCCGAACTACGCGCTCTCGCGATCAGGCCGACGGTTAGGCCCTTAGACTCGATTCACTATGGAGATCGACGGGCATCCGACTCAAGACCTCGTCGATGAATTGATACGACGTGGCGGTCTTCGCGCAGAGGGCACGGCTTCCGGTCCACGTGTCGAGTCCCTTCGGTTCATCGCCGAGCGACTCGACGATGCCTCAGGCTTCTGGCTGTTCCTGCCTTTCGAAACCTTCGACACGGGCCTCGACGAGATCCCGGGTTAGCACCCGCGGCAGATGACCGTTGCTCCCGAGGCATTTAGAGAGGCGCTCAGCAAGTTCGCGTCCGGCGTCACGATCGTTACCGTCGCCGTTGAGGACGCGCTCCACGGGATGACGGCGTCTTCGTTCGCGTCGGTATCGCTCGATCCCCCTCTGATCCTCGTCGTTCTCGACAAGACATCACACACGCGGGAGTTGGTACGGCGACGGCAAGCGTTCGCCGTGAACGTCTTAGGCGCTGATCAGGAAACGGTGTCGCGTGCTTTCGCGCGATCGGGGCACAAGCCATTCGACGAGCTCACCTTCAGGTTGAACGAAGAGGGGATCCCCCTACTCGACGGAGCGATCGCGTGGATCGAGTGCCGCGTCTTCGACATCGTCGACGGTGGGGACCACGACATAGTGATCGGCGATGTCCGGAGCTGCGCGACGCAACCTGGCACGCCCCTCATCTATTACGAGCGCGCGTACAGATCTCTTGCCCACCCCGAAACCGAGCTCGAACGGACCGACTAGGCCGAGGACTACGGCCCCGTCACCTCTAACCGGTCTCCTTCCTGGACATCCGACATTCCCGCACGCAGCTCGACAGCCCAACGAGCGCGGCGGACCCAGCCGCTGACGCGCGTGGGACGCAAACCTGCGATCACTTTGATGACCGTCCAGTCTTCGTCGCAGAACACGACATCGATCGGATATCGCATCCCGATCGTGTGAACCTGCCTCGCGTGGGGAAGGATCAACGCCTCACCGCTCGTTAGCGGTGGACGGCCCAGCAGACCGCGGGCGCGTTGCAGAAACGATTGCGCGATGACGGCTTCGGTGGCAATGACATCGCCTCGATCGGCGACAGCGATCGTCACGGTCATGGGCGAAGAGCAGGTTAATGTCCGGCGCTGGATCGATCTGAGAAAGGCACCCCTTGGCACAGAAATGGGAGTACGCGACGGTTCCCCTGGTCTCGCACGCGCTGCAAGAGATCCTGAATCAGTGGGGCGAGGAGGGATGGGAGCTCGTCCAGGTCGTCGAGAGCCAGGCGACGGGGACGGTTGCGTATCTGAAGAGACCTAAAAAAGCCGAGAACCCAACCGCGCCTTCAGATATATCGAGCTAACTCCCGGCCTCGGCGATCCAATCGCCACTCTTGCCGCCGCTCTTGCGCTCCAGGCGAATCGCCTCGATCCGGGCGTCGCGTTCTATGCCCTTCACCATGTCGTAGATCGTCAGGGCACCGATCGCCACCGCGGTGAGGGCTTCCATCTCGACGCCCGTCCTTTCGACGGTCCGCACCGAGGCAGATATCTCTATCCCTTCGTCGATCGGCGTCAGCTCGACGTCGATCGCGCCGATCGCGATCGGATGGCACAGAGGGACCAGATCCGACGTCCGCTTTGCCCCCATGATGGCCGCGACGCGCGCCGTCCCAAGGACGTCGCC
>JALZGD010000142.1:1304-6361 GCA_030861205.1 Actinomycetota bacterium | reverse complement strand
GCGTCACGGACGTTTCCACACGGTCGGAACGACCACGACCACGCCGCGCGGCACTTATAAGTTCGTGAAACACGCGTCGCGACCGCACACCTACCGAGCGGTGGCTCCGCGAACCTCAGACTGCTTGAAGGCTCGCTCTCCATTGGTACGGAGGTGATCGCCTAGAACGGTTTGAGCCGCGGTCGCCAGGATGCGACCCGATGGCCTCCGCCGACGCCTCGACTGCCTGGTCGAAACGAAGCGCGGATCTTGCCGGCCGCGGCTCATTTCTCTCTCGACGCACAGGCGCTCCACTTTCGGTGGAGCGCCTCGAGAAGCGGCTTCAGTGTGCCGGGCCCAGGTCCTCTACCGAATAGAAGAGGTTGAAACACGGAGTCTGAGTGCTCATCTCGCACGCACTCGACGTGCCGATCCCGTCGTGGTCGACGGCTCCCTGTCCCCCGGTAAAAGTGTCGTTGAACAGGCCCGCATCGTCGTTCACTCCGGCCTCGTCGGGCGCCTCACACCCCTTCATATTCGGCTGATCGCATTCTCGGCCGCGGCCGAGGACGCGCCACGTCGCGTTCCTCGGGACGAAGACGTCGAACGTCGTCGATAGATCGAACCGGTCACCCGGTGCCACACTCAAGAGGCCGGGCACGTGGAGTTGTTGCCACTGACCGGCGACATCGACGTACACGTTGACCTCGTCGGGTGGCTCTGATCGCTGAGGGTCGCCGGTGCACGGTTCTTCAGGGGCGCACTGGCTCGATTGCGTTCCGTCGAGCTCCGTCATCCACTCGAACTTCGTGAACGTTACGCGATAGTGCTCTACAGCGATCGGAACGTTCCAACCGACCTCGAACGTCTTAGCGAAGATCATCCGCTGCTTCTTTTTCTTGTGCCAGCCTTTGAAAGGAACCTTCACTCGGATCCCGCTCGACGTCTCCTTAACGATGGGTTTTGGAGCATTCGTCGACCCGCGGTCGATCACGCGATAGGCGATCCGGCTCGCCCCCGAGGGTTTCGGCGGTGCCTTGACCGAGAATCTGTAGTTGCGATCGTTGATGCGGACACGTTGCGAGCAGAGGTCCTGCGGCTTTGTACAACGCCCTGCCGCGTGGTTCTCGATCGCGTGCGCCATCGTGCCGACTGAAGAGATAAGGACATCCGCTACGGCGTCACCGCGCCGCGACAGCGAGGGAACCTTCCGCTGTACGACAACCATGCGGGGTGGGTGGATCTCGGTCCGCTCCCCCGTCACTTCCTCGCCGGGCTGCGTTCCGGGGGTGAAGTAGCGCGGATCCGTGAAATTCTGCGGGCCCCAGTGGCCGCAATCCCAGATCCACGAACCTTCGACCGTGAAGCGATCGCCCGCGGTAGGCCATGCGAACAGCTTGTAAGCACGCTGCTCCCACTCGATCTCCATCGTGTTGAGCTCGTCCTTGTCCTGCGTCTGCTTCTTGTCCACGTTCGCCGTGCCCAGGAAGCGGCCGTAACGCGGTGCGGGATCGAAGAAGACGTTCATGTCGTACGAGTTGTGGGCGCGGAACAGGTCGGTGTAGGTGGGGTACGCATCGCGCGCCCTCCCTCGCAAGAGACGCGGCTTGCCTTTCCCGTACACGTAAGCCCACTGCGGCGACGTCCCGGCGATCAAGCCGCCGGGATCGCGCTCGCACCCATCTTTCGGCGGACGGTTGATCGAGTCTGGATGTGCCGGACGGTGCTTCGACGCGCTCGCGCCGGCTAGTTGCGTCACAGGAACGAGAAGGGTGGCGAGCAGCAGCGCAACGATCCGGTAGCGCACCATGACCTTCCCTATCCCCCTAGGGGGCCGAGCCTATGCGCGTGTGGTGCGCAAGTGGAGACGACGGATCACGTCGCCCGGAATGATCAGTGTCCGCCGTGGCCGAGCCGCGGTCCGCCGACCTGGTTGCCCGCGACGATCGCTCCACTCTGGTAGTTGTGGTCGTCGGTGTAAACGACGTGCGCGAAGCCGTGCGGATCGACCTGGACATCGATGAAGTCCAGAAGATTGCGATCCGTGCCCGGCACTACGGCACAGAAAAGTCCCAGCGTGCAGACGTCACCCGTGTGCATCGGAGTCGAGCTGACCTTGACCTCGTGGAACGTCGGCTTCTTCGAACGCAAGTTGTAGCTCTCCGACAGGAACGCATCCCACTTAGCGCCGGTATCGGTAGTGGCGTCGGGCTTGCCGTTGGGACGCGTCCCCACGAGCGTCGATGTGCCCAGATAAGCAACGGCGACCTTGCCGGGCGCACCCGCCGCGATCGCCGGGAAGTAGTGCGTTCCCTTCCCCAGGTTCGCCTTGAAGGGGGCACCGGTTCCGTCTGATTTGCCATTCCATGTCTTGCCACCGTCAAAGCTCGCCGAGATCCAGATGTCGAACTCGGAGCCGATGTTCATCGCGAACGCGACGTACGGATTGCCCTTGTTGTCGAGCGTGATGTCGGGCCAGAACTCGGAACCGTCGCGGCCGACGCCGCCGTCGTAAACGAGCTGGTCCGTCCACGTCGCGCCGTTGTCGTCAGACCATGCGACCCACATCGTGTGGAAACCAGCGAGTTGCGTTTCGTTGCAACCGGTCGCGCCGTTCTGCCCATCGTCCGACGCCAGCCACGCGACGTAAACGCGTCCCGCGTGCGGACCCGAAGGCACGACCTTGATGCCGCCGGGCATGGCATTGCATGCCGAGGCGGCCAACGCCTCTGGTGAGTTGATGACGTTCACCGGGTCGCCGAACGTCTTGCCGCCGTCGGTCGACGAGTTCACCCACACAAGTCCCGGGCCGAAGTCGTGGTACTGCACGTATACGAGCGCCTGTTGCGTCGACTTCTGTGGAGGGATCCAGGCATCTGTCCAGGGACGGTCGACGAGGAACGGCATGCTCGATGCATTGTTGCCGCCGAGTGACGTCCCCTTCTGAGGCCACGACTTACCGCCATCGGTCGACTTGAACACGGCGGCTTGAAGCGTGTTGGGGTTCGTCTCGATGTTGTTGAGGTTGCCGAGATAGACGGCACCCGACTGATCGACGTTCACCGAGTCGTCACCGGATTGAGAGTCGGCCGTGGCCGTAGCTGTCCAGGTCTTCCCGTTGTCGGTCGAGCGGTACATGGGCGTTCCCGAGCCTGCCGGCCACGTCGCGTACTCGGTGCCGTCGAGTGCGATCGCGAGCGAGGGTTCGCCGCCGCCACTCTGCGGGCCAACCACCGCAGTCTTGACGACGGGGCCGCGCGTTGCGGCACCTGAAGAGCCGCCGGTCGCGAAGAGAGCGGCGGCCAGAACGACGGACACAACGATGCCAGCGGGGCGACTACGCACAGGAAAGACCTCCTTGGGAATCCTCGCCGGGAGATTCGCCGCCGGAGGGGTTCTTCCCTGCGAACGTCAGGCCCCTAGTTCTTGACGAAGAAGTCCAGCAGCAGGTCCGTCAGCTTTTCGGGCGCATCCAGCGGGATCCAGTGCGAAGCGCCTTCGATCCGTTCGTACCGCCACGGCCCCCGCACGTGCTTTTCAGACTCGATCATCTGTCTTTCGGTCAATGCGAAATCACCGGTGCTCCAGATGCCCATAGCGGGTGCCTGGATCGTCGGAAGCTCCAGTGGCTCGCCGACCCACGACTCGGGACGGGCGTTCGCGCGGTACCAGTTCAGGCCTGCGGTGAGGCGGCCCGGCCGTGAGAGGTCTTCCACGTAGTAACCGAAGTCGCCGGCTTCGCCGGTCCACGCTCGCGTGAACTCCCAGTCGTTGCGTCTCAGCAGCTCTTCTGCGACGCCTTCAAATTGGAACAGGAACATGTACCACGAGGCCATCACTTGGTCTGGGCCGGCACCGCGGAATGCGGTTGGATGGCCGACAGACAGCGCCGTGAGCGTCCGCGTGCGGTCGGGGAAGATCGATGCGAACCCCCACGCGGTCGCCGCTCCCCAATCGTGCCCGACGACGTGCATCCGCTCGACCTCGAGCTCGTCGGCGAGTGCGTTGAGGTCGCCGAGCACGTTCACGATCGAGTAATCGTCGACGTTCGGAAGGACGTCGGAATCGCCGAAGCCACGAAGGTCGGGTGCGATCGCTCTGTAACCGTTCTCGACCAGTGCCGGGATCTGGCTGCGCCACAGCCGCGACGAGTCGGGGAAACCATGGAGCAACAGGACCGGGTCGCCCTCACCTTCGACGACCACGTTCAAGTTGATGCCGTTCGCGGTGATGTTCACGCAGCAACCTCCTGCGACATCTTCTCGATCTCCTTCTGGTGCAGGTTGGCGATCTCGAAGAACGCCGCCATGCGATCCGTCGGAGGAACGTCGAAACACGACATTGTCATCGTTTGTTCGTACAACGGCAGTGAGGCGTCCTCGAGGTCGTGCTGAAAGCGCTGGAATGCAACGTCCTCCGGTTCGGCCCCCGAAAGGATCGCGTTCAGCGCGTCGCTCAACAGGTCAGCGCCGCGGAATGCGTCGGTGATCCCGTCGGCCGGCGTCGGATCCTTGTGGTAGCTCGCATCACCCACAAGCGCCCACCCCGGCCCCCACGACTGGCGGAGGAAATTCGGGAGATCGGCCGCTCCGACGAACTTCTCGGCACGGATCGCCGCGCGTACCCGCGGACCGAGGTCACCCAGCGTGTCGCAATGCTCGAGGAAATGGGTCTCGATGTCGCGCTTCCAATCATCGAAGACCTCCGGCGGCTGGCCTGCGGCGACCAACGTGAGCCCGGAATTCGTCGGGAATGCGACGGAGAAATGCCGTTCGTGGAGGTACAGCTCGGCGCTGGTGCACTCGAGGTCGGCGAAATAGCTATAGAACCCTGCGCCGAGGGCATCGCGATATCGCACGTTGGGGGGCTCCACCGAGCGCGCGACGATCGAATTGCGCCCGTCCGCACCGACGACGAAACGCGCCCGTTCCGTGAAGCGGCCGTGCAGCGTGTGTCCTTCGATCCCCGCGACTCGGTCACCGTCGAAGATCAGCTCGTCGACATAGACGCCTTCCGCCAGCTCGGCCCCCGCCGCGACGGCCGCGTCCACCAAGATCTTGTCCAGCACGGTTCTGCGA
>JALZGD010000142.1:0-1294 GCA_030861205.1 Actinomycetota bacterium | reverse complement strand
GAGCCATGAGACCCGGGATGCCCTCCGGCATCGGGAAGTCCGCTTCAGCGACCTGGCCCTCGACCGACAACCGGCCCTGCGTGAGCGCGGGGCAGTCGGTGGCGGTGAGCTCGTCCAGGAGGCCCCATCGCTGCAGACGCAACATCCCCGGCAGCTGGATGAAGTGGGTCGACATCGTGTCGCTCGGGAACTTAGCCCGGTCGACCAGGAGCACTTTGTGGCCCTCACGGGCCAACAGCATCGCGGTCGGAGCACCTGCGCAACGTGCACCCACAACGATCACGTCGTACATCTCTACCTCCAGGTCGATAGATAACGTTGTTGTGGATTGACTTATAACGCTGATATGGAACACTTGTCAAACGATGAGCCCAAGGACCGCCGACCCCGCCATTCGAGACGCCCTCGTCGACGCGGCTGCCCGCTTAGTAGCGGAGCGAAAGCCCCTCACCACGCGCCGTCTGGCCGCCGAAGTAGGGACATCGACGATGTCTGTTTACACGCACTTCGGCAGCATGGACGAGGTGCGACGGGCCGTCCGCCGTGATGGCTTCGCCCGGCTGGCGGCGTTCCTCGAGCGCGCCCGAAAGACGGGCGATCCTGTGGCGGACCTCACCGAGCTCGGGTGGGGCTATTTCCTGAATGCCGTCCAGAACCCGAATCTGTATCGAGCGATGTTCATGGAGGGCCCGGTCGATGCGTCCGACGTCGAGGTCGGCCTCGACACGTTTCAGACACTCGTAGACGGCGTGCAGCGTTGCGCCGACGCCGGCCGCTTCACGTCCGAGGTCGACGCATGGAACCTTGCAACGCAGTTGTGGGCATCGGTCCACGGCGTCGTCGCTCTGCACCTAGCGGGCATGCTGACGGTCGAAGACGTCCCGTCGTTGATATTCACCGCCGCGCGCAACGCATTCATCGCGTTCGGAGACGATCCGGATGAGACAAACCGCTCGATGAAGAAAGCCATGCGCCGGATCCGTAACGCGAACGGCGAGCTTCCCGAACCACTTCGCATCTAGCCGTCTCCGCTGTGCATCGGTGCAGCTGTGCATCGGTGCAGCTGTGCATCGGTGCAGCTGTGCATCGGTGCAGCTGTGCATCGGTGCAGCTGTGCATCGGTGCAGCTGTGCATCGGTGCAGATCAGTGACGCAGGTCACGATCCACTTGCACCGGTGACCCTTTGCACCGGTGACCCTTTGCACCGGTGACCCTTTGCACCGGTGACCCTTTGCACCGGTGACCCTTTGCACCGGTGACCCTTTGCACCGGTGACCCTTTGCACCGGTGACC
>JALZGD010000342.1 GCA_030861205.1 Actinomycetota bacterium | reverse complement strand
GACGCTATGCGGGTGCCGGTTCCCTCGTAGCGATCTTGCAGCGCGGTTGCCACGGACGCTTCGGACGCGGCGTCATGCTGCGAGGTCTTGATGCGCAGACTGCTGTTGACCTCCGCCGAAGGAACGATGGCCGTGTAGTCGGCGAGGTTCACATAGCCGGTCCCGATCCGGATGAATGTCGCAGACAGCGTCGTCTGGGCGATGCCGACGACGTGCCAGGTCGTCTCACGGCGCTCGATGTCGAGCACGACCTCGTCGCCCACCCGAATGTCCGGCTCATTCGCCAGCACGTCCGTGTCCAGCACGATCGCGCGCTGATCATCCGGGCGGAGCCAGCGTCCCTGGACGATGATGGGCCGGAGCAGGCTGGTTCCTCCGGGTGGCGCGTTGAGCTCGAAGCTGGAGCCTTCACTTCCATCCGGACGAACACGGCGCGCATTGCCGCCACCCCAGAACTCCGCCGCCGTGACGCCCGGTACTCCCATCGCCTCGCGCTCGACGGCTCGGGCGTCATAGGCGCCATCGAAGTCCACCCTGATGTCGTAGTTGAGGTACGTCGTCGACTGGTCGAGCGTGGTGAACAAGGAGGCACGCACACTGAAGACGGCGATGAAGATCGCCCCGCCGAGAGCGAGCGTCGCCAGCGTGAGCAACAGTCGCACCTTGCGCCGAACGGTGTTCCGCATCGAGAGCAACACCGGACGCGACAGGCCGCGTACACGTTGCAGGATCCGGTCGACGTGGCCGCGGCCGAAATGGCCGCCACCGGCTCCGTAGAAGTTGAGTGCCTCGCGGACGGTGACGCGGACGCCGGAGACCACCGGGAACAGCGCCGCTGCCAGCGGCACCAGCAGGCCGACCGCGATCTCGAGCGCGACCACCTGCAACGGGATCCGGAAGCCGCCGAAATCGAAGTTGATCAGGCCCGCCAGGTAGCGAGTGATCCCGTAGGCGACGATCGAGGCAAGTGGTATCGCGAGGGCCAGGGAGAGCACGCCGAAGATCAGCACCATCCCGAGGTACAGCCGGATGAGCTGGCCGCTACGCGCCCCGACCGACTTCATCATGCCGATCTGGCGCACCTGTTGCATCAGCAATGCAGAAGTCGTGTTGATCAGCAGGAAGCCACTGAGGAACAGCGACAGGAAGGCCAACGTGCCCAGAACCACGACCATCGGCGCCAGGATGTCGTCGGCGGCAAACGTACCCGCCTCAGGAATCCACATCCAATAAACGGTCCGCCCGCTCTGCTCGATCTCATCCTTCACCTCGTCGATGACCGACCGAACGTGTCGTTCGTCGGCGGCGTTCCCGTCGACGAGCAGATGCAAGGCGTTGAAGGAACGCGGGTAGCCCAGCCATTCCAGTGTGTCAAAGGAGATGTAGCCGTAAGGTATTCCCGAGAACGAAGCCGGAACCTTGTTGAGATCGTGCGCGAGGCCGGCGATGCGCACATCTCGCTGACTGCCGTCGGGCAGCTTCATCACGAGCAGGTCGCCGACGCTCGAGTTGGTCAGGCCGAGTGAGGCACGTTCGATGAGCAGTTCTTGTCTCGGAGGCGGCCAGGCACCGCTTTCCGGCCTGACCTTGTTGAGCCGGATGTCATGATAGTCGTCGATCGCCTCGAGACGCAGATTGCGCCACTCGCCCGGCGCGGTCTTGATCCGCACGGTCAGATCGAAGCGGCCTTCTGCTTCGCCAACGCCCCGCATACTCCGTATCGAGTCGACCAGACCGTCGTCGAAGGGAGCGGTGAAGAGGATCGCGCTGCTGGGATTGATCGCGGCATAATCCGCGGACAGGTCGCGTGACATCATGACCCAGGTGCCGGCAGTGGTGCCGACAGCAAAGACGCCGACGGCGATCGAGAGCACGACCAGCAGCGTTCGGGTCTTGTTGCCCCGGACGTCGCGCCACACCTTGCGCCAGCGGGGCCGGACCATCAGTCGCTTCCGACCAGAGAGCTGCGCCGGCTCACCACCTCGTCGACCGCTTTCCCATCGCTGAGGACGACGGCGCGCGTGACCTGACGTGCCAGATCAGCATCGTGCGTCACCATCAGGATCGTCTTGCCGGCGTCCACGAGATCCGTGAACAGATGGAAGAC
>JALZGD010000141.1 GCA_030861205.1 Actinomycetota bacterium | reverse complement strand
ATATGTGTTGCATCCATACCAAATGGTGAAAGACCACCGAACGGAAGTAGAGAAGGGAAACGTTCAGGGAGTCTTGGACGGCGACATCGACGATTTCATAGAAGCGGAGCTACGTCGGAAGGCAAGCGCCGCTAGTTAACAACCCACAAGCCGTCGGAGGTGCCATCATGGTTGAGATGGACCGACTGCGCGACGTGGCGGATTCAGTTCCCGAAGAAGTGGATCGGGTCGAGCGGGCCACGCTCGAGGGACTCGGACGCGTCGATATCGACGACGTCTACGTCCAGATGGACTGGCTTCTGCGACAGCGGCCGACGCCACTCGATCTGTACGACCGGTGGGAACGTCAGAACTGGCAAACGCAAGAGCTCGATTTCTCGACCGATCGAGAGCATTGGCAGTCGATGACTGGAATCTTCGAGGGAATGCGGACCGAGTTGCAGCGGTCGATGACCCTTTTCTTTGTCGGCGAGCAGGCGGTGACGGACACGCTCTCGCCGTTGGTGCACGCGGCCCCCGACAAAGCATCACGGATCTTCCTCTCGACTCAACTGGTAGATGAGGCGCGTCACTCGGTTTTCTTCTCGCGCTTCTTCGAAGAAGTCGTTGGGATAAGTGGTGGACTACATGCAGCGCTCGACGTATTGAAGGACCGAGTCGTCGGCGGTTTCCGGACGATCTTCGATCGCGACCTCCGGGACGTCACCGAGCGGGTGAGAGAGCATCCCGCCGATTACGGCGCGTGGGTCGAAGGCATCACTACCTATCACTTGGTGATCGAAGGCATGCTGGCGCTGACGGGGCAGAAGTACTTGTTGGGGATCATCCGCGAGATGGGCATCCTGCCGGCCTTCTACACGGGGTTCACGGCAGTTGCTCGCGACGAATCTCGCCACGTCAATTTCGGCGTCAGGGCGCTGATGGAAGCGGGAGTTCGCGACCGAGCGCTGCTCGATCACGTCGAAAGCGCGATCTTTCGACTGCTGGAGCCCGCGTGCCGGATCGTTGCCGCACCAGAGCGGCGCTTTGCAATCCGCCCCGAGGAGTCGCCCCCGAACCTTCGGATCAACCCTCACGAGGTCGCGGACTTCTCTTTAAACTCGCTGACGAAGCGCTTGCGCGTCGTCGGTTTGCGGCAGGAGGCGCTCGCCGAGATCACCGAGCGTGGTCACGCTGCCTACCAGCGAGCCTGGGACGAATACGAAGAGTTACATTCAGAAGAACATCCCTACCGTTTCTATGACCGGATGGCGGCTTCAGCAGGATGACCTTCGTTAGCCTGATGGCTCGATGATTCGCACCCTGAACGTTTCGAAGGAGTACAAGGGCGGCATCCGCGCGCTCGAAGACGTCACGATCGACATCGAGAAAGGTGAGTTCGTCTTTCTCGTAGGGCCGTCGGGGTCCGGGAAGTCGACGTTCCTGAAGCTCCTGACGAAAGAGGAGGAGCCGACGGGCGGCGATGTCTTTGTCGCGGGGAAGAATCTGAACAGTCTTCCGAGATGGCGCGTGCCTTATCTACGTCGCAACGTCGGGTGCGTCTTCCAAGACTTCAAGCTGCTCCCCAACAAGACCGTCTTCGAGAACGTCGCATTCGGGCTCGAGGTCATCGGCCGCCCACGTTCGGTCGTGCAGCGTCAGGTGCCTCAGATCCTCGAGCTCGTCGGGTTGGGCGAGAAGCTCGACAGGCTTCCCGACGAGTTGTCCGGCGGTGAGCAGCAGCGAGTATCGATCGCCCGCGCATTCGTAAATCGGCCGCTGATCCTCGTCGCGGACGAGCCGACCGGGAACCTCGACCCGGCAACGTCCGTCGGGATCATGAGGCTGCTTGATCGCATCAATCGCACGGGCACAACGATCTTGATGGCCACTCACGACCACGCGATCGTCGACTCGATGCGTCGGCGCGTGATCGAGTTGGAGGCCGGCCATGTCGTTCGTGACCAGTCGCGCGGCATCTACGGGGTCGGCACGTGAGGCGGATCTCTTACTTCTTCGCAGAGACCTTCACGAACCTGAAGCGCAACGTACTGATGTCTTTGGCGGCAGTATCCACGGTTGCGATCTCCCTTCTGCTTCTCGCGGGTGCCTTGATCCTTGGGATCGTCGTGCGGAACGTCACTGCCAGCTGGGAAGCGAAGGTCGAGATCTCGGTCTTCCTTCGACAGGACATAACGGCGACGGAGCTGCAGGACCTCGAGAACCAGATCGGCGCATATCCCGAAGTCGACAACTACACGTACGTCTCTCACCAGCAGGCGTACGAGGAGTTCAAACAGGAGTACAAGAACCAACCCGAGTTCTACAAGATCCTGACGCCCGCAGATCTGCCGGCGTCGCTGCGGATCAAGCTGACCGACGCGAAGTACACGCAAGCCGTGGCCGCTCGCATAGTCGGGGCCCCCGGTGTCGATAACGTGAAATTCGGCGGTGACGTCATCCGACGGTTGCTGCACGTGAACGCGCTGCTGCGAACGATCACTTTCTTGATGGCGATCGTGCTGATGGTTGCTGCCGCTGCCTTGATCGCGAACACGATCAGGCTCGCTATCTATTCGCGTCGTGAGGAGATCGGCATCATGAAGCTCGTCGGCGCGACGAACTGGTTCATCCGCATCCCGTTCATGCTCGAGGGGATGTTCGCCGCGCTAGTGGGGGCCGCGATATCGGGCGGTGTTGTTTTGCTCGCCGACCAGCTCCTGTTTACCCGCATCGGTGAGGCGGTGCCCTTCCTCGGCTCTGTCTTCGATTTCAGCGGGGGGCAGATGCTGGGCATCCTGCTGTCGCTGCTCGGCGTCGGTGCGGTCGTCGGCTTGATCGGGTCGACGATGGCGATGCGCCGCTTCCTCGAGGTCTGAGCCAGCTTTTCTGAAGGGCCCGGACGCTCACCAACCGCGTCTCGTGCGTGCCCGCTAAAGCGCTCGTTCCACTAGGCCGACGGATAGGGAAGAAGCCGAATCTTGTGTGGCTGGTGTTGTTGTTGTGAATTTTGATAAATAGGATGGGCTGGGTGAAACAACCTCTTCGGAACAAGCGCCGTCGCCCGCGCGTGGTCGCTGCCGTAACGGTCGCTCTGCTTGGGTGTCTTGCCGCCGTGGCGCTGCCGGCCGCGGCCGATCCTCACAGCAGATTGGAGAGGATCCACGAGCGGCAATCGAAAGTTCACGACCGGTCCGTTCGCGCAGCCGCGAGAGGTGACAGCGTCGCCGGTCTCCTGGCAAAACTCGATGCAGACCGCGAGCGGACCCGCCGCAAGGTGGCGGCTCTCGACGAGAAGATCGCCGGTCTCGATGCCCATATCGACCAGGTCAGGGCGAGGCTCGCCGAGGCACAGCAGGAGATGGCGAGGCTCACTTTGAGGTTGCAGAACGTCCTCGCGCGACTCGAGCGTCAGCGCGACAACTTCGTTGCAAGGGCTGTAGCGGCGTACGAGGCCGGTCCCAACGCCGAGGTAAACGGGCTGCTGTCGTCGGAAACCTTTGCGGACCTCATTCAGCGAACGACCTATTTCGACTCTGCTGCAAGCGCCAACGCGCGCCTGATCGAAGACATCGACCAATTGAGCAACAAGTTGGACGCTCAACGGGCACTGGTCGAACACAAAGAGAGTGTGATTGCCGACTCAAAGCTACGGCTAGAGGGGGCCAAAGCCGACCTCGTGGCCATTCGCAACCAGCGAACGCAAGAGCTCGCCGCACGCGATGCGCTGATCCAGAAGAAACACGACCTGCTGCAAAACATCCGTGCGCATGTTGACAGGCTTCGCAGGGCCGAGGCCGAGCTCGAGCAGCAATCACAGCGTTTCGAGGCACTGCTGCAGGGCGATTCGGCAAGCGCGCCCACTGCCGGGAACGGAACCTTCATATGGCCGGTGGTAGGGCCGATCACGTCGCCCTTCGGATGGAGGATCAATCCGATAACTCACAGTCGCGAATTGCACCCCGGGATGGATATCGGTGTGGGCTATGGCACGCCGATCCATGCAGCAGGCGATGGCGTCGTCGTGTTCGCCGGATACGCAAACGGCTACGGCAACTACACCTTGATCGATCACGGTGGTTCGCTGGCGACGGGCTACGGGCATCAGTCCGAGATCGACGTCAGCGTCGGCGACGTCGTGACGACCGGTCAGGTGATCGGGCTCGTCGGATGTACCGGGTTGTGCACGGGCCCCCACCTCCACTTCGAAGTTCGGGTCAACGGGAGTCCCGTCGACCCGATGCCATACCTCTGAGAGTCCCCGCACGACATCGAAGTCCCCGGCGACTCAAAGAGACGTCGTGAGCCCGCTTCACTAGGAATTCTCCCGACCCTCTACGCTTTGATGGTGCTCCGACCAGGAAGGTTCACCGCGTTTTGCAGGCGAAAAGGCTGCGCCTGGCTGCGTTCTCGGTCACGCACATACCCTCTGGGTATGCACGTTCCCTGCGGCCTTGCCATGCTGGCTTTTCGCGCCGCAAAACATCGCCAACCTTCCCGGCCGGGACACTAAGCGTGGAGCGGTGGCAGAAAGTCCTCGTTGTAACCCTCGCGATGTTCCTGTTCGCGACCGCGACGTTTGCCGCGGGAGTGGCTCTCGGACGGCGAACCGACGTGACGATCCCGCTGGTAGGGGGCGGTGCAACCGGGACGTCGTTGATCGATCAGGCCTACAACACGATCAGGTCGTCTGCGGTTAAGCCACCGGACCCGGATGCCCTCACTCAGGCCGCCATCAAGGGCATGATCTCGCTGGTCAAGAAGAACGACCCGTACGCCCTCTACTTCTCGCCTCAGAGCTTCAAGGACTTCGAGCAGCTGACGACGGGCGAATTCTCGGGGATCGGCGTGTGGCTCAAGCAAGAGACCGGCGGCCTCACCATCGTGTCGGTCCTGCCGTCCACGCCCGCCGACCACGCCGGCCTGATGCGCGGCGACATCATCCGAACGATCGACGGGCGAGCGGTCCGCAACCTGACGTCCGATGAGGCGATCGCAAAGATCAAGGGTCCCGCGGGGACAGACGTTTCCCTCGGGATCGATCGCGGAGGCTCGAGGCTGGCTTTCTCCATCACTCGCCAAACGATCTCGCTCCCGGTGGTTCGAGCACACGCGATCGGCGACGTCGGTTACGTAAGGCTCTTCGAGTTCTCCAAAGGAGCAGCAGATCAGGTGAGATCGAAGGTGAAGTCGCTCGTCGACGATGGCGTCAAGGGCATCGTCCTAGACCTGCGCGATAACGGCGGCGGGCTGTTCGACGAAGGTGTTGACGTGGCAAGCATCTTCATAGAAGACGGAAAGATCGTGACGTACAAGGAACGAGGTAAGGACCCTCGCACCTACGACGCAACGGGTAATGCATTCGAGCATCTCCCGCTGGTCGTCCTGGTCAACGGGGGCACTGCGAGCGCAGCAGAGATCGTGACCGGCGCTCTTCAGGATCGCAATCGGGCGGTGATCGTTGGAACCAAGACTTACGGGAAGGGGTCGGTTCAGAACGTGATCCCGCTACCGGACTCCGCCGCGTTCAAGCTCACTATCGGCGCGTATTACACGCCGAGCGGTCGCAATTTCACGGGCGACGGGATAGATCCGGATGTGAAGGTCGATGGATCCGATCGCGAACAGTTGCATCGCGCGATCGGGATCCTGCAAGGACTCGTCGGCTCAAGTTGACGAACGGAACGGCCTCCGGCGACGGAGGTACGAAGCTGATCACTCAGAATCGCCGCGCGCGTCACAACTACTTCGTCGAAGAGACTTTCGAGGCCGGCTTGCAGCTGACGGGCACCGAGGTGAAGTCATGCCGTGACGGCCGCGCGAACCTCACGGATTCGTACGCGGCGGTGAATGGTGGTGAGGCATGGTTGCTGCAATGTCACATCTCGCCGTACTCGCACGGCAACCGCGAGAACCACGATCCATTGCGACCACGCAAGCTTCTCCTCCACCGGGGAGAGATAGCGCGGTTGGAGCAGGCGGCAGCTCAACAGGGCCGCACGCTCGTGCCGCTGCGGCTGTATTTCAAGCATGGTCTGGCCAAGGCGGAGATAGCGATCGCCAAAGGTAAGCAGGCGTATGACAAGCGGCAGACGCAGGCGACCCGAGATGCCGAGAAGCAGATGCGCAGGGAGCTCGGCCGCCGACGCTAGGGAAGTATCAAGGCAGTTCCGTCGTTATCCTGACAAGGACGAAAGACCTTTGACAAGTAAGTCCTGGGGCTGAACTGGTATCGACCTTGATGAACCGGGACAGGAGAAGCGAGCCGAGGACCCCGAGTTTGCCTCGTAAATCCGCTCGGGAACCTATAAGTGCCGCTGCGTAATAGCACGGTCGCCATCCACTAAAGCGATGGTCGTCGGCCCGAAGTCCGCCTGCGTCTTCGGGATCCGGCGTCGCCTAG
>JALZGD010000140.1 GCA_030861205.1 Actinomycetota bacterium | reverse complement strand
GGACTCAGGCGTTGCCGTTGTCGTTGGCCGACGTCCACACTTTGTTGTTGACGGTGATGTTGTCCAGGTACACGTAACCCTGGCCCTGGTCGTTGCCCTCGTCGAAGACGATGCCGAGCCCGATGATCGTGTCGCTCGAGGAAGCGCCGGCAACGGCTGCGGCTGCGCTGATCGCAGTCTGGTCGTTGCTGTCGCGGATCCAGTTCGGGTCTCCAGTGGGGCTGTGTACGGAGGCCGCGCAGCCCAGGAAGACAAAGTGTCGTGTGCCACTTGCATCCTGGGTCGCAATAACCCAGCGGGGAGCACCCGCACCACAGTGGCCGTCCACCCGATGGTCCCAAGCGAGGCTGCTGAGACTCGACAGGGGCTGGCCTTCGAACCCTTGAATGATGGCGACCCCGGCAGCGTTCGTTGCCGTCGGCACCATCTTCTGGAGGTAGAGGGCTTGGTTGTCGCTTCCGGTCGAATCCGGTTCTCCCTGCTGCGCCTTCCACGAGGCGTACGAGTTGGGGCCGTACCCGCTCGGGCGCAGGGTGTAGGTCCCTGCGGCCGCGTGGGTGGCACCAAGCACGAGGATCGCTGCTACCAGTGCCATGCTCCTACGCAATGCTCCCTCCTTGCTTGCTCCGGTTGTCGGAGAGGTTTTCGGAGGGAAACATCCGATTCCTGCCAGATTGAGGCGATTTTTCGTCAGAGTTCGCTTCGTCGTCCGGGCGTGCTTAACGAGGAACAGGCGGCCAGTCCATGACGACTTGCGAGGCGGGCGCGGGCTTCCCCCGCCCGAGCTCGTAGCCGCACGCGTAGCGGATCGTGTCCTTCACGAAGATGTCTAGAGGGGCGTCTGACTCCGCGAGCAACCTGAGCGATGTCTGCGGGTCCGCCGCTTCGAAATAGAAGATGAGCAGGTCTGTCGGTGGAGCGGCCTGGAACCAGATCGTGAACCGGTCGATGCCCTTCTCGGCGACCGAGGCGTCGTGGAGGGTTTGGAGATCTCCGGTGGTGGAAGCGACTGCTTGCTCGATGAGGCTCTTACGGCCTTCGAGCACCGGAAGGGCAAAGACGACGCTTGCCACCAGACAGACCCATCCCCTTCTGCCCCCCCAGCCGAATGCCATCTAAGCAGATTGACGGGAGTTTGGAAACGGTGGCGAACCGGCCCACTACCGGAAAAGGGTGGCGATCGTGACCCTCAATCTGGGGCGCTGACCGGCCTCGGGCGCCTCGACTCAGGCTCACCGTTCTGTAGTTCCTTCGATCGAGTGTCTCGGTAAACATTTCCGTCCGTTCAGGGCTGTAGCCGGATGATGGATCGGTGAGGCGCCGCCGGGATGAAGACGATGCTTCCTACGAGTGGTTCTTTCGCGACGAGTTCCCGCGTGTGGTCAAGACCGTCTACCTGATCGTGCGCGATTCGCAAACGGCAGAGGACATCGCTCAAGAAGCTTTCGCTCGACTGCTCGTGCACTGGGCCAAGGTGTCGCGCTACGAGCAACCCGACGCGTGGGTCCGGCGGATCGCGATCCGGATGGCCGTCCGGGCGAACCGCAGAGCGTGGATCAGAAGTCGCGTCGAAGGAGTGGTCGAGCCGCCCGTTCAGGAGCGGCCGCAGGACGTGGATCTCATGAGAGCGATCACGTCGCTGCCCGGGTCGCAGCGGGCCGCTATCGTCCTCTTCTATTACGAAGACCAGCCGACCGCTCAGATAGCGGAGATCCTCGGCTGCTCGGAGTCGACCGCTCGCGTCCATCTTCACAAAGCACGACGGCGACTGGCACGAGTGCTCGATAGGAGCGTGATCGATGCCCCCTGACTCGCAGCTCGGTCGCGGGCTCGAGCGCGTTGTCGCCGACGTCGACGTCGACGTTCGGCAGAGCTTCGCCGCGGTGTCTCGCATGGCACGCAGGAAGCGGGTTTTTCGCCGTTCGCTGTTCGCTGCAGCTGCCGTCGTGATCGCGGCTGGCATTGCGATCGGTGGTTACTTTGCAATCGCTTTCTATGGAGTGCGCACGCCGCCGCTTCGACCAGTCGGACCGCGCCCGTCGCCGTCGACTGCAGCTCTGGGTCACGAGGCTTACGCCAGGATCGCCGGCACGTACGTAACGACGGTGCCGCACACGGGTGGGATCGCGTCGACGTACAAAGTGTTCGGTCGGTGGACGATGACGCTGAATAGGAACGGGTCGGTCACCTTCGCCGCGCCCTTCGTCTACATACGCCGGGCCGGTCCTCCAGAGTTGACGTCGTACTCATTGGCCGGATCGACGCTCGTGACGACGGCGTTGATGCATCCGGGGTTCGGTTGCGATTCGTCGGGTGTGTATCGGTGGACTCTGGATCAGGGAACTTTACGATTCGCGACGTTGAAAGACGATTGTCCTTATCGTCCCGCGGTGTTTGCGTCGACTCCATGGAAACGTCGTTAGGCGCGTAAACATCGCGCTGGGCTCGCGACTGTCTATCTCGTGACGAACGAGATGGGAGGACGGATGCGAGTTACCGCTTTGGTCTCTGTCTTGACGATCGTGCTGACCGGCTGTGGATCGTCGGATGGTCGCAGCGCCGCGCCGCGTCAGTCGAGCGCAGCTCCGGTAGCGACTCCCGTCGCAGAAACGACCGACGAGAAGGCCGGCTCGAAGAACGAATCGTCTCGCGGCTCCGGCATCTTGAAGTTGCCGATCGAGATCACGACCCAAGGCGGCGAGAAGTACTCGACGTCGAATTTCGCCGTCGAGATCCACTTCACGGCCCCCGACCACATGGCCTATCCGTTCTTGGCCGACGCCGACTTGGAGACCTTCGTCAGCATGGGTAGCGACGATTCCGGGGGTGTCGTCTTCCTTGCTCCGAAGAAGGTCTACACCTCGACCGGAAAGCTCGAGAAGACGAGCGCTCTGCTCGCGGCGTTGAAGGCGAATAGCAGGATCTCGCTGACGGACGAATCTTCGGTAAGAGTAGGAGGGATCCGCGCCACGAAGGCGACCGTGGTCCCAAGGTCGATCCCGCACGCGAAGTGGGCCCTTTGCGGCGACACGTATTGCGTACCGATCATCCTGATCCCGAACGACAGTCCCTACGGATTGGTGAAGGGGATCCGTTACACCTACTACTTCCTCGAGGTGAACGGACGCTCGATCATCATCTCGATCGAAGGCGAGCAGGGGAACGGTTACAGGAGTTTCTTCAATAACGCGCTGAAGCTGGTGAACTCGATCGAATTCGCCTCGAAGTAGCGGGTCGGTCCGGCTCGTCGGGCATCGGCGTATGCGAATACATTAGGGACCCTCCGCTCGGCACCCCCAGGCAGGCCGAAGGCGTTAGCTCGCTGCGCCGTGGCCGGTCCGCAGGGGCCGAAGCGACCCTTTAACCCAAGGAGGGACCCATGCCATCGCTCGACGGGAAAGTTGCGATCGTCACCGGCGCAGGCCGCGGTATCGGACGCGGTCACGCTCTAGCGCTCGCACAAGCCGGAGCCAACGTTGTCGTGAACGATCTGGGTGGATCGACTGCGGGTGAGGGGTCGGATCAGACCCCGGCCCAGTCCGTAGCCGATGAGATCAAAGTCCTGGGGGGCGACGCGACCGCCAACTACGACAACGTCGCCGACTTCCAGGGGGCGGAGAACCTCGTCAAGCAAGCGATCGGCGACTTCGGCCGTCTCGACATCCTCGTGAACAACGCGGGGATCCTGCGGGACCGGATGCTGGTGAACCTGTCTGAAGACGAGTGGGACGCGGTCATCGCCGTTCACTTGAAGGGCCACTTCGCGCCGACTCGCCACGCTGCGGCGTACTGGCGCGTTCAGTCCAAAGAAGGGAACCCGATCAACGGTCGGGTTATCAACACGTCGAGTCCGTCCGGCGTCTTCGGCAACATTGGTCAGGCGAACTACGGCGCGGCGAAGGCAGGCATCGCCGCGTTCACGATCATCGCCGCGCAAGAGCTCGGTCGTTACGGAGTAACGGTGAACTGCTTAGCGCCAAACGCGCGCACTCGTATGACCGAGCAGACGTTCGGCGACATGCCACAACCGAAAGAAGGCGAGTTCGACCCGCTCGACCCCGCCAACATCTCTCCGGTGGTCGTGGCGCTCGCTTCGGACGAGGCTCAAAGCATCACGGGGCAGTGCTTCTTCGTCTACGGCGGCGTGATCAATGTCCTGAAGCCGTGGGACGTCGGTACGGTGATCCAGAAAGATGCGAAGTGGGACCCGGACGAGCTCGTCGGAAAATTGAAAGAGGCGTTCCCCGACGGGATCGCCCCCGAGGGCATGATGCCGATGATGGCGAAGGCCGCCGGCGGCGAGGGGGTACAGCTTGGCTGACAGCGAGATCGTCTTCGACCTTCCCGTCGAGCGAGGGAAGGTCAAGGAGTTCGCAACGGCGGTGGGAGAGACCAACCCCCTCTTCTATGACCCGCAGGTCGCGCTCGAGCAGGGGATCCCCGACATCATTGCTCCTCCGACGTTCTCCGTCACCCAGATCTGGGAGGTTCCGCGCGAGGAACGCGAAGCCCGCCTGGGTGCCAACCTCGACTATTCGCGCGTCCTGCACGGCGAGCAGGAATTCGTCTACAAGCGCCTTCCAGTTGCCGGTGAGGTCCTGAAAGGGACCATGCGCATCAGCAATGACTTCACGAAGGAAGGAAAGCGCGGTGGCTCGATGCGTTTCGTGACTTACGAGTCGGTCTTCACCGACGACGGCGGCGACGAAGTGTTGCGCGCGTACTACACCCTTATCCAAACGGCGAAAGACCCCGGAGGTAAGTCGTGAGCCAGCAGAGGATCGACACGGGCGAGTTGTTCCCTCACCGTCTCACGGTCGAAGGAACGACGCCGGGGATGGAGTTCGAAGAGGTTGTCTTCGGGCCCATAAGTCGCGCCGACATCGTGCGCTACGCAGGTGCATCGGGTGACTTCAATCCCGTTCACATCGACGAGGGCTACGCGCAGTCGACCGGTGCTCCAACGGTGTTCGCGATGGGAATGCTTCCGGCCGGGTACCTGGCAACGGCCGTGTCCCATTGGGCGGGCGGCCCTCAGCATCTACGTCGGTTCAAAGTGCGCTTCACGACGCGCGTGTGGCCCGGAGACGAGATCGTTTGCCAGGGCCGCGTGGATGAGATCGAAGGGGCGGTCGTGAAGTGCTCGCTCGTTGCGTTGCGCCGCGGCAAGGGCCCGGACGGTCTCGACCTTCCCGATGAAGAGATCGCCATCCGAGGCGAAGCAGACATCCACTTGCAAGAATCCTGAGCCCTTTCGACATAGGAGCACACGATGCCTTTGAACAAAGACCTCGTCGGTAAGGACTACGGCACGCAGACCTACGAAGTCACGGGCGATGCGATCGAGAAATACGCGCGTGCCACCAACGACGAGAACGACCTCTACCTCGGCGGTGGCGACACGGTTGCTCCGCCGGTCTTTCCGGTCGTGCCCGCATTCGCTGCTTTCATGGCGGCGGGGATGGATCCGGAGCTGGGCGCCGACCTATTGCGACTCGTGCACGGTTCCGAGGAGCACGTCCTCCACAAGCCCATCCGTCCGGGCGACACGCTGTCGATACAGACCGTGCTCGAATCGGTCGAGCAGAAAGAAACCGGTGAGACGTTCACGGTCAAGGCAAGTGAGACGAATCAGAACGGCGAGCTCGTAGCCGAAGTGCGAGGCACGATGTTCATCCGCGGTTCGGGATCCGGAGGCCGTTCGGCTTCGGTTCAAACTTCCGAGGCCGAGCGCGAGATCGTCTACGAAGAAACGACGAAGGTGGACGACGATCAGACCCATCGTTATGCCGAAGCATCCGGCGATCACAATCCGATCCATCTGGACAACGACATCGCTCGCTCGGCCGGTCTTCCCGGGATCATCCTTCACGGGATGTGCACGATGGCGATCGCGGGCAAGGCTGCGGTCAACGGTCTCGCCGGAGGCGACCCCACGCGGCTCAAGAAGCTGGGCGTGCGGCTGTCCAAGCCGGTGCTGCCCGGTCAAGAGCTGACGACGAAGTTGTGGAAGGAAGCGGACGGCTCGGTCGACGGTGTGACTACGTACGGATTCGAGACGTACAACCCCGACGGCGCAGCCGTGATCAAGAACGGGATCGTCGAGATAGCCGACGCCTAAAGGCGCGAGGTCTAGGCCTCTTCTGGGATCTCGGATACGTCGATGATGCAGAAGAGGTTGCCTTCGGGATCCTCCAACACGACGAAGTCTTCGTCGGGCTCGGGCTCCCGCGGGAATCGCTTCGCGCCCAGCCCGATCAAGCGGTCGATCTCACCGGTGGGATCTCTCGTGTAGAGGTCTAGGTGCAGACGGTTCTTGCCCATCCGCGGTTCCGGAACTTTCTGGAGAGACACGTTCACGTTGCGGCCGTTCGGGTCTCTCAGAGAGGCCCAATCG
>JALZGD010000139.1:5224-6446 GCA_030861205.1 Actinomycetota bacterium | reverse complement strand
CACGTAAGGAGAGGGACATGAAGAAGTTGCTCGTCTCGACCGTTTCGCTGGCTCTCATCATCGGCGCCATCGCCGCGCCTGCCGAAGCCAAGAAGGCGCCGAAGCCCGTAGTTGAAAATGGCTCGTACCAATCTCCACCTTTGGTTGTTCTGGCTCAGTGCAACCAGTCCGATGGCATCGGCTGCGTGACCTTTACGCCGCCGTCGAGCAAGCTCATCTACGCCAACATCGTTGTGACGGACGCGACCGGATTGCCCGTGGCCGCTGCCGTCCGCCAGCCGGACCAGCCGCCCGTCGGCAACGTCCAGCCGGAGAGTGACCGCGGGACGTTCTGCGGCAAGACGGACCAGCCAATCGCGATCGATCCGCAATACGCGGTCGACGTGTGGGTTGGCGAGCGCGACCCCAGCTGCCCCGGAGCCGCAACGTCGGGCACTGTCAAGGTGACGTTCACCGCAACCCCGGTGGCGTCCAAGTAATCCAGAGGAGTCCAATACCTCAGAAGGGGCTCGAAAGAGCCCCTTCTGTTTTTCTAAAGAGAACTCTTTTTTGGCGGGGGAGGAAGCAGGGGTCTCGCGGCTAACTACCCACGAAACCTGCTACAGACATGGAGGCCGAAAGATGAAGAAGACGATTGTTTCGATTCTGGCTCTTGGACTGGTCGCCGGCGCGCTCGTTATGCCGGCACAAGCCAAGAAGCCGAAACTCGTTACGCGAACGGTCACCGTCACGTACAAGGGCCCAGGCCTCGGTGTCGCGACGCCCAAGGCAAGTGGCGGCATCTGCCCGCTAGACACCAACGCTGACCCTTCCAGTCAGCCACAGTGCATCGAGATCCCCACCGGTGCGAACGACAAGTACATCCAGGTATCGATCGCCGACGCGGCCGGTCAGAAGGTCGGTGGGTACATCTCGCAGGGCGATACCGACGGTGACGGGATCAGCGATCTGTATGGCGACTTCTGCGGTGCGCACGAGTCCGCGATTCCGCTTGCGGCACCTGGAGTCCCCGTCAGGATCAGCTTTTATGACGGCACGTGCGCGGACGGAACGACCCCTTCAGTTATCACCGCCGGCACGATCACGGTCAAGTTCTCGAATCACCTCTAGAGCCAACGTGATGAGAAAGGGGCCTTCGGGCCCCTTTCTTTGTTGTCGTACCAGTCGCTGCCCGACATGTTTTCCTCGGTCCGCATCACAGCCGATCGGCGGAGCTGCGGTC
>JALZGD010000139.1:4793-5214 GCA_030861205.1 Actinomycetota bacterium | reverse complement strand
CCTTAGGGTCGCCCGCCTTGGGGTGAGCACACCGCGTACCAAATGAACTCGTGGCTGCTGTTTCCGATGTTGCGAGCGCTCGCTGCCCACTTCTCGGGCGGGAAGAAAGGCTCGCCAACCACCACAGGGAACGAGTCAATTGTCTCGACAACGGCGGCTTCCTCGCTGTAGACGCCCCCATTCAGTGCCTCGTAACCCGCTGGACACTCAATGAAGTCACTGTGCACCTCGCCGGCAGCGACAGTCTTCACTCCCTTTACGACAACAACGCTGCCGAGAAAAGCCGACGAATCCATGCCATCGAGGGAATCGGCATTCAGGTTCTCGACCTTGGTGGGTGAGTCGACCGTGAATGGAGGAACCCCAGCATCGACCGAGAAGGTAGCCGCCGTCCCTCCGCCACCGTCGTGCACCTTCAGCA
>JALZGD010000139.1:4221-4751 GCA_030861205.1 Actinomycetota bacterium | reverse complement strand
TCGATACCGGTGCCTTCCCGGCGAGGATCGTTTGATGGTCGTCGGAGTTCTTTTTCCCGAGATTAAGAACGCCACCGACGCCCGACCCCGCCCAAGACGTGCTTACGGCGGACACGAGCAGGGCACACACGATGCCAGTCACAAGCCCATTGGCGAACCCAGGTTTCATCGAATCACCCCCTGATCGTGACGCTACAGAGAACGACATGCCTGCGGAAGGGGTTTCGAGAAGGCGCCGGGCACCCGTCGTAGCAGGAAACAGACCGATGGCGACGAACAGCTATACGTCACCTAAATCCAAGGGGGAAGCAATGAAGCGGACGCTTGTCGTGCTCGTCACGGTCGGGCTTATCGCCACGGCGCTCGCAGTGCCGGCTCAGGCAAAGAAGGCGAAGCCCGTTGCCACCACTCTTTACGCGCATGGACCCAGCCAGCTCGGTGAGGTCGACGGCGCACAGTGGTTTTCCGACGCCGTCGGGGGCGGCGGAGGTGAGAGTCCGCTGACGCTCGACGCCACTGCTCCGACCGGA
>JALZGD010000139.1:3783-4211 GCA_030861205.1 Actinomycetota bacterium | reverse complement strand
TCTTCAACCCGGCGCTCAACGACGAGTGCACCGGCCTCCCGACGGCTTTCCCGACGTTCTCCGGAAAGCTGACTGGCACGATCGTCGGCGATGCGCACCTGACGGCGTACTTCCTCTCGGCGCCTGCCACGCTCAAAGCGCGCCTCTGGGTCGACACGCCCGTGTTCTCGTGCAACGACGCTTACATTGCACCGGCTGCTGAGGTCGACGTCGACGTCCCGCCGGGTCAAAACAGCGTCGACATCACGTTCCCGAAACTGAACCTCACCGCGACGCAGAGCATCCTGATCGAGGTCCTGGCGCCGAGCGGCACTGACTACAAGGGTCAAGTCGGCCGTTTGCTGTACGACTCGACCAACGCCGCGACGAGCCTGAAGTTCAACTGCATTCCGGCAGCCGGCGCAAGCTCTTGCGCCGGTTCGTAAAAA
>JALZGD010000139.1:0-3773 GCA_030861205.1 Actinomycetota bacterium | reverse complement strand
GAGGGAGACACGCCCAGATGAAAAAGACATTGTTAGTTGCGTTGTCAGTCGCGTTGATCGGAGCCGCGATCGCCGCTCCGGCAAGTGCAAAGAAAACGAAGGCGAAGCCTGTGGCGACCACGCTCTATTTCCACGGTGCATCCCAGCTCGGTGAGATGGATTCAGACGGCGTTGTGAACACCGGTTACCTCCCGATGGATGTGACGAAGCCGACCGATTCGGCACCGAAATCACGACAGATCACCAACTATGCGGGGGGCCCGAACTGGAACTGCGCGGGCAACAACCTGTTCCCCGTCTGGGTTGGACACCTAACGGGACACGTCGTGGGGACGTTGAAGGTGACGGTGTACTCCGCGGGCAGCCCCTCTGCTGTGGACATCCGCGTGTGGCCGGACGTCAACTCGCAGCTCTGCGATTCGGACGTCGCCGGGACCCATGAGTACATCCAGCCCGCAGCCCATCAGGTTGTGACACTGCCTGCCGGGCAGGGATCGGTCACTGCGACCATGAACAAGGTCGACTTCTCGGCCGCCGAATACCTGATGGTCCAGGTGACCCCTGACGGCATCAACAACCTCGGCCCCCGCAGCGTCGCGACGCCGTCGTTCGACCGGGTGCTCTACGACGCAGCCGGCTACGAGACCTCGGTTTCCTTCAGCTGCATCCCTGCCGCTGGTGCGTCGGACTGTACTTCGTAAGCGATTCGCGTGTACTTAAAAAGAGGCCGGGCGCTTTGCCCGGCCTCTTTTAGTTCCCCCGCAGTTACTTCGCAGCGTCGAAGCGCTCTGCTACTGCATCCCAGTTGATCGTGTTCCACCACGCTTCGATGTAGTCCGGCCTCTTGTTCTGGTACTTCAGGTAGTACGCGTGCTCCCACACATCGAGGCCGAGGACGGGGATCTTGCCGTCGATCAATGGCGAATCCTGGTTCGGAAGGCTGACGACGTTCAACTTGCCGGCGTCGAGGACGAGCCATGCCCACCCGGAGCCGAAGTGGTTTGTCGCCGCGGTGTTGAACTTGTCGCGGAACTCTTTGAACGAGCCGAAGGAATCGTCGATCGCAGATCCGAGGTCGCCGGAGGGCTCGCCACCGCCGTCCGGACCCATGATCGTCCAGAAGAGGCTGTGGTTCGAATGGCCGCCACCGTGATTGCGAACCGGACCTTGGATATCGGACGGGACATTGGAGAAGTTCTTGAGAAGGTCGTCGACGTTGTCGTACTCGAGGTCCGAATGCCCTTCGATCGCCGCGTTCAGCTTGTCGACGTAGGTCTTGTGGTGCTTCGTGTGATGGATCTCCATCGTCTTGGCGTCGATGTGCGGCTCGAGCGCCGAGTAGTCGTACGGGAGCTCAGGGAGCGTGTACGGCATTGGGGGCTCCTTTCATGAGTGGGTTGTCTCTTTGAGCCTACCCACAGGAACGAAACGAACCGCGTGGTGATTCCGCCTCTAGCCGTCGTCCCGCAGCATGTGCCCATGCCATCAGTGCCACTTGGAGAGGCAAGCGCGCGTAGAGGGTTACTCGCCCGCCGGGGACCTTTTTCTCGAAACGCTCCGGATCGGTCGCCATGTACAGATTCGCCGGAAACACGGCGAGAACAGTCGCCATGCTGACAACAGAGGCTGCCCGTCTGGTCGCGCGGAACATCACGCCCACGCCGCCGAGTATCTCGGCGATGCCACTCCCATAGACGAAGCCTCGCTTCGCCGGCATCCGCGGCGGCACTATCGCTTCGTACCAGTCCGGGGCGAGGAAGTGCATGACGCCGGTGAGGGTGAAGAACGTGCCGAACGTTCGCGATGGCCGCATACGGTGTCAGCCTAGGTGGGATCGCCGTGTATGCTTTACACCGGATAAATAGGTGTAAAGAGTTAAGGAGCGGGCATGGCGACCGGAACTCTCGCTGCCGAGGGGTGGCGACGGGCCGATCCGTACCGAGACACCGACGTGATCGACGCGCGCGCTCCCCGGTTCAACCAGGCGACGGTCGGGGCACTGTCCGCCGTCGCGGTCGCGACGGGGCAGTGGTGGTTGCTCGCGCTGCTCGCCCTGCAGCTGACGGTGGGACTCATCTTCGGTCGCAGGTACTGCCTTCCGTGCGTTTTCTATTTCGAGGTCGTACAGCCACGCCTCGGCGAAGGTGACATCGAAGACGCCCGGCCCCCCCGTTTTGCAAACGTCGTCGGCGCGGTCTTCCTAACCTCCGCGACCATCGCTTACGCGTTGGGTTTCGTCGGGCTCGGCATTACCCTCGGTGGGATCGTGGCGGTGCTGGCGCTGCTCGCCGCCACCACCGGGCTGTGCGTCGGGTGCGAGCTCTACCGGATCGGCGCTCGCCTCAGAGGCGTTCGTTCAGGGACGATCGACGTTATCGACCTCCGCGACCTCGGTGTTGACACCGACGGCGAGCTCGTCGTGGAGTTCACCCATCCGTTGTGCACCGGCTGCAAAGAGCTGGAGGACAAGCTCACTCTCGAGGGCGAGCGACCGATCCTCATCGATATCTCGGAGAAGCCCGATCTCGCGCATCGTTACAACGTCGGCGTCGTCCCGCTCGCGTACCGGGTGGATGCGAGCGGGCGCGTCGTCGAGCGGCTCGCTTGACTCCATAGCATCTCGCCGAACAACTCACGGGCAGGAACGGTCGAAGTTACGTCGTACGTTTAAGTGGGGGTCGGCCTGTACTAAGGAGAGGGTGTCAGATGAGGCATCGTTCGCGTCGTAATCCATTTGTGACATACGTAGCTCTTGTAGTGACCGTTGTTGGCGCGAGCCTTGTGGGGGCCGCTGTTTCCCACGCATCGAGTCAAGCGTGTTCGATCTCATTCACCGATCCGGCGGGTGACGCAAACAACACGGCCGAGGGCGGCAGCGGCACGGTCGACAACCTTGACGTGATCGCCGGAGGTCCCTTGTCCGATGACGGAAAGCAACTGACAACGCAGATGCAGATAAAGAAGCTCGATATGTCTATTCCAGCAAATGGGCAGAGCGTGAACTGGTACTTCCTTTGGACATACGACTCAACTACATACTTCAGCCGCGCCCGCGTCGATATAACTGCACCTTCCACGCCCGTCTATAGCTTTGGTACTTACGACGCGACGACTAGTCGCTTCTCGTCCATCGGCAGCACGACGGGAGCATTCAACGCAGGTGCCAACGGTACGGTGCTCGTGAACGTCCCGCTCGATCAAGTGGGATCTCCACCGGCGGGATCCGCTCTGACGGGATTGAATGCGCAGACTTATGTTGGGCAAGGCGTGGGCGTTACCTCCCTGTCGCAAGCCGACCAGGCTCCGGATTCGGGTTCCGGCAGCGATTACACGATGGGGAGCTGCGCGGGTGGATCCTCCCCGTCAACAAGTCCGTCGGGCTCGAATAACCCGTCGCCCGCGTCTCCCGACGCCAGACTGCGGTTCTCAGATCGCACGCCCAAGTTCGGCTCGAACATAAAAGCCAACGCTTCGCTTGGGACGTGCAACGGTCTGTCGGGAACGAAGATTCAACTGCAACGCAAAATCGGCGCGAAGTTCAAGAAGGTCGCCACCAAGGTCCTCGACTCTCACTGCAAAGCGACGTTCAAGGTGAAGGCAACGTTCAAGTCGGCGACGTTCCGCAGCTATTGGCCGAAACAGAACGACGCTTACCGGGCCGCGGCTTCCAAACCGCAAACTGTCAAAACTCACGCATAGCGCGCGACCGTTTCGATTCGAAAGAGCGTGTGTAAAGCGACTCTTACACTGCGGTTGTGACTAAGGATCTCGGC
>JALZGD010000138.1 GCA_030861205.1 Actinomycetota bacterium | reverse complement strand
GAGCGGCGCTCCGCAGCCGTAGGGGGGAATATCTGCCCCTTTCCGACGGTTTTTGTTCCTGCCAACCAACAAGGAGACTCTTCCACTATTGCAGGGATTCCCCTACCATGTGGAGAAGATAGTGCTCCAGTAACAAAGGCAGGTGAGCAGCTTCAACTTCCCCAGCACGAGGAAGCCCGGACCGAGCCCCTCCGCCTCAGGCGGCAGCTCTCTTGGAAGAGCATCGTTGGCCGGCCCACCCTCTGGGGTAAAGCAAATCGTTACGTACTGCATGCGCCAACGTACTGACGCTTCGGGGCGTGCGCACGTCGATACGAAGAGAAAGAGGGACGTCTAGATGGCCAGTTCAGTCACTCGTCCATACGAGTCGCGGGAGGACGCGGCGCACGAGGATCTCGTACGCCAGTACCTGCGCGAGATCGGCCAATACCCGCTGCTGACCGACATCCAGGAGGTCGAGCTTGCCCGCGCCATCGAAGAGGGCGAGCGCGCGCAGGAGAAACTGGACAAAGCCACCAAGAAACTGACCGACAAGCAACGTCGCGACCTGACGCTCACCGCCCGCCAGGGCCGGCGCGCGAAGCGTCGCTTCATCCAGTCGAACCTCCGACTCGTCGTATCCATCGCCAAGAAATACTCGGCGGCGGGCCTCCCCTTGCTCGATCTCATCCAAGAGGGCAACCTTGGCCTCATGCGAGCAGTCGAGAAGTTCGACTACCAGCGTGGGTTCAAGTTCTCGACGTACGCAACTTGGTGGATCCGCCAGGCGATCACGCGAGCGATCGCGGACAAGGCCCGCACGATCCGCATCCCGGTGCACATGGTCGAGACGCTGTATCGCGTCCGCAAGGTGCAGTCCGAGTTACTCGAGAAGCTGGGCCGTGAGCCCACTATCGAAGAGATCGCAGAGCAGTCCGACCTGACCCCCGAGAAGGTCCGCGAGGCGTTCCGTGTCCTTCCCGAGCCCGTGTCGCTACACGAGCCCGTCGGTGACGAGGATGCCGAGCTCGGAGACTTCATCGAGGACGAGGACGTCGAAGGTCCGTTCCAGGCCGCAGCCGTCGCACTGCGCCAGGAGGACCTGTGGGACATGCTGGGATCGCTTTCGGAGCGCGAGCGCAAGGTTCTCGCCCTGCGGTTCGGTCTCGTGACGGGCGAGCCCCGCACTCTCGAAGAGGTCGGCAAAGAGTTCAACCTGACGCGCGAGCGCATCCGCCAGATCGAAGCAAAGGCGCTGTCGAAGCTGCGCCACCCGAGCACCCCCGGCAAGCTCCGGGACATGGTGACGATCTAGGCTCTTCACGGGTCCCGGCGGCTTCGGGTCGAGCGTTGCCCTTAATGCTCAGACATACTCGGCGTAACTCGCCGGGGCAATCGCTCGCCACGACGCCGCCTGTTGGAGGGTAGGTTCATTTCATGGTCACTACCGTCGTGTTGGCTACCTGCGATATCCATCGCATTCCCGAGACCGCACAGCAGATCGCCGATCTGCCCGAGGTTTCCGAGGTCTACTCGGTGTCGGGTGACTTCGACCTCGTAGTGATGGTCCGCGTACGGCACCATGAGGACCTTGCTCGTGTGGTCACAGACGAGATCGCAAAGATCCCAGGTGTCGAGCGAACGCAGACGCTCGTCGCCTTCCAGGTCTATTCCCGGCACGACGTCGAGTCCTTGTTTTCGCTCGGGCTCGAAGAAGACGCTCGCTAGAAGCCAGCATCTACACGGAGGCGCGATGAACGCGCTCGTTGCTCACTACCACGAGCTCGGACTCAAGGGTCGCAACCGACAGTTCTTCGAGGCCGCTTTGATTCGAAACATCCGGCGCGCGCTGCGCGGCTCGGGTTACAAGCGCATACGCGGAGGGTTCGGCCGCGTGATGGTCGATTTCTTCGATATCCCAAACCCGCAACTGCAACGAGCGGCGGAGCAAGTAGCACGCGTCTTCGGCGTCGCGTACGTTGGCGTCGGGCACCGCGTCCATCCGGACATGGACGAGATCTCAGCAGTGGCTCTCGAGATGATGACGGGCGCACCGTTCGATTCGTTCAGCGTCCGGGCCCGCCGCACCTATTCGACGCTGGGCAAAACCTCGAACCAGATCAACGTCGAGGTCGGACAGCTGATCAAAGACGCGACCGGCGGACGAGTTGATCTGAAGAACGCAGACGCGACCGCATGGATCGAGCTGTTCGGCAGCACGGGGATCGTCTACCGCGAGCGGTTGGCGGGACCGGGCGGTCTACCGGTAGGGGTTTCCGGAAAGATGATCGCGATGGTGTCCGGTGGGATCGACTCTCCCGTCGCGGCTTGGCTGATGGCGAAGCGTGGTGTCGAGGTCGAGCTCCTGCATTTCCACGGCCAGCCCTATACGGACCCCTCATCGGTACGGCAGGTCTCGGAGCTCGCAGAGGTACTCACCAAGTATCAACTTCGGACCGTCCTCCACTTGGTTCCTATCGGCGACGCCCAACGAGCGATCGTGACTCACGCACCTGCACCTTTGAGGATGGTCCTGTATCGCAGGCTCATGTTGAGGATCACAGCAGAGCTCGCATCGCGACAAGAGGCCGACGCGATCATCACCGGCGACTCGCTGGGCCAAGTCGCGTCGCAAACGATTCACAACATCCGGACGATCGACGCGGCTCAGCCCGAGATCCAAGTCGTCCGGCCATTGATCGGCCTAGACAAACAAGAGATCGTCGACCTCGCAACAAAGATCGGTACCTACGAGATCTCGACCCGCAGCTACCAAGATTGTTGCGTTCTGTTTGCGCCGCGGGCTCCTGCTACGAGAACTGCTGCATCCGATGCAGCGAAGGCGGAAGAGGGCCTCGAGATGTCGGAACTCGTCGGCAAGGCGCTCGCCGCGATCGAAACGCGCGTGATCGAGCTACCAACTGCCGCTACTGCAACCCCAACCGACTAGAGCTTCTCTCGTAGCGTCTTACCCATGTTCGCCACGGCGCGGCGAGCACCGGCCAACCGTTCGCGCGGCGACGACGCGCCGAGCAGTTGGACGACGCCTTCCGTCACCTCTCGCACGTTCTCCGAATACGGATACCAGAAGATCCTCTTTTGCTGGAGCATCGGCCGCGCCACGTGCGTCGGGATCACGAACTCGCGCAGCCCCTCGACGCCGTTCAAGCGCCCGAATCCAGATTCGCCGACACCGCCCCATGGAGCCCACGACGCTGCGGGGGCCTCCCCGTGGAAGTTGACCGTCACGGTGCCGGCCTTGAGCCCAGAAGCAACGTTGTCGGCACGACCCCGGCTCTTCGACCACACCGACGCAGTCAGGTTGACACCTTCTTCGTTCGCTCGACGGATCGCCTCGTCTTCATCGCGCACGCGCGTGATGCTGAGCACCGGCCCGAACGTCTCGTCGCGAAGCACCGACATCTCTTCGCTGACGTTCTCTAGAATCGTCGGCGCGTACCAAAGAGAGCCGTTCTCGTTCTTGGGTCCGACATCCGGTCCTCCGGCCAGCAACTTTGCGCCTTTTTCGAGTGCGTCCTTCACCTGCGACGACACGATGTCCAGCTGGCGGGCGAAGGTGAGGCTTCCTACCTCGGCGTCGTCGGTGGCGTGACGGACCTTGCCGAGCTTCTGTAACAACTGGTCTTCGAATCGATCTGCCACAGAGTCGACCACGTAGGCGCGCTCGATCGAGCAACACGTCTGGCCGGCGTTGAAGAACGATCCCCACAAGATCCCCGACGACGCCATGTCGAGATCTGCGTCGCCGCACACGATCGCGGCGTCCTTGCCGCCGAGCTCCATCACGACCGGTGTTAGGTGCTTCGCCGCCGCCTCACAGATCTTGCGCCCGGTCGGGGGCGACCCTACGAACGAGATCTTGTCGCAAGGAGCATCGACGAGCGCGGCCCCCACGTCGCCGCCACCTTGGATGACCGACGCGACGCCCGATGGAAGTGGGTCGAGGATCTCGCGGATGAGCTCACCGCATGCCGGCGTCACCTCCGAGGGCTTGATCACAACGGCGTTCCCTGCGACGAGAGCCGGCAGGAACGCGAGGAAGCAGTTCGTGATCGGGTAGTTCCACGGGGTGATGCATCCGACCACGCCGAACGGTCGGTACTCGATCCGTGACTGTGCCCCCAGGAGAGCCTTCGCTACCCGCGGTCGGCTGGCACCGCTGACCTTCCGAGGCTTGAGGTACTTCGCGGCGGTCGCCTCGAACGTCGTCAGTGCCAACAGCGGCGGAAGCACGTCGTGGCCCAGCGCTTCGAATTCCGGCTTCCCGCATTCGGCGGCAACGGTACGGACAATGTCGTCCTTAAGTTCGTAGATGCGGTGGCGGACCTGAGCCAACATCCGCGCGCGTCCGGCAGGAGGGATCGCTGCCCACTCAGGTTGGACCTTGCGCGCGTGCGCAACTATGTCTGCAACCTCGCCGGGAGACACCGCGCGGATCTCATCGAGGACGGTCCCATGACGCGGGTCGAACGACCGCAAGGTTGTCGGGCTTTTCGCACGCGAGCGTGCCCGTGACGAAGTGCGCGTGGTCTCGGCCATGGGAACCTCCTAGTTAGCACCGCCGGCGAACGGCGGCATCAAGGTTACCTCTGAGCCTTCGGGTACGACGTCCTCGAAACCCGCCTGCCGTCCATCGATGAGAACCATCGTCGCAAGGTGTCGAGGGACCGACAGCAAGTCCGCGACCTGACCGACCGTCGCGTGATCCGCGACGTCGAGAGCAACGGGCCCGTCGGCCGCGCCCGGAACGCGTTCTCTCAACACCCCGAAACACGCCACCGTTATCCGCATGTCAACGCCGCCGGACCTTATCGATCACCGAGTAAGCGATACCGAATAACCGGCCCGCGGGGTCGGGCTCGTTTCCATCTCCGAGCATCAAAGTCATCGCTCTGAAGTGCCGGGCGAGCGCGACGCCTCCGTCGGTCGGGATGAGACGCCAGTCGGCGATCTCGGCACCGGCATCTTCAGCAGCCTGAACCAGCGCTCCATTCGCTCGACGCGCCTTGACCACCCCTTCCTGCTCGATGGCGATCGCGCGACCCGCACCAATCTGTTCGAGATTGAGCAGCGCCGCGGATCCGACGCGTTCACCCCATCGATCCAAGAAGTCCGTCATCCCGTCGCTACCCGAACCGGTCGCACCAACGAACGCTATCCACACCTCGGGTAAGCGAAGCTGTCCGATGCGTAGGGCAACCTCGAGAGGCGTGTCTCGTGTCACGCCCTCGGCCGTGTCGTGTGTGGCTATCCAAGCGCACGCGGCAACGAGTGCCATCGCCAACGCCGCACCGACGACCTCGAGGCGCGCTGGATCGTGCTCACCGAATACCCACACACCCGAACCGATCGCCGGTACAGCAAATAGAACGACATGCAGCGCAATCGTTGCGGACCTAAGGGCAGGACCTAGTCGCGCATGCCACGCAGACCATCCCTGCACGCCATCCATCCCCGCGATCACTACAACGCTCGGCGGGCTCGTGGTCGCCCCGATGACGTTCCGACTCCGGTCGCCGCGCCATCCGAGGCGCGTCCGACCCTCGCAGGTACGCGCGTAGTCGACGATCGCAACTACGCCGAGAACGACGGACACGATCGGAGCGAAACCGAGGAACGCCGCACCGATCGCACTCAGGACCAGATCGGCCACGAGGGACGGAGCGATCGACCGCCGAGCCGAGAACGTGTCGACATGGACGTCGTAGCCGCAAGACGACAGCCGAGCGGCGCACCATTGCGCGGCGCGCGCCTCGGCTTTGGACGCCGTGAGTCGTAACGGAGAATCGGGACGGTCGGATCGTGTCGCGAGCACCCGTTGACGATACGAGTGCGGCGGCCTCTATTTGGACCGCGGAGCAGCCCTCTGTATCACCGGATCCGCGCTCGTCTCGCCGTCGGTGGCGGCTTCCTCGGCAGGAGGATCGAGTGCCATCAGCGAGATCACCTCTCCCCCTCCGATCTCGTGACCGGCTGCGCAAAAGACACGCCAAGTGGACTCGGAAAGCTCCGATGCGGATATGACTCGCTGCCCATCCGAGCTCATGACGACGTTCTCGTAGGTCAGCACGCGCAGCGCCTGAAGGGATCGACCGCACCGGGGACAGTGAGACAGCATCCGGTCCTCCGCTAGTTGCCGGACCTCGCCAACGACACAGTCATCGTATGTGGTCAGGAAGATTTTTCCATTACGCACTTATACGTACGGCACACGCGAAGCGGCCCCCCGCAGGGGGCCGCTCGTTCAACTCATGAGATACGTCTCAGGCTATTTCTCGATCGGGACCCCGACGAGGCTCCCGTACTCGGTCCACGATCCGTCGTAGTTACGGACGTTCGGGAAGCCGAGCAGCTCGCTCAGAACGAACCACGAGTGCGACGAACGCTCACCGATGCGGCAGTACGCAACGACTTCTTTGTCCGAAGTGATGCCCTCGGCCTTGTAG
>JALZGD010000341.1 GCA_030861205.1 Actinomycetota bacterium | reverse complement strand
GAGCTGTACCTAGCGAACGACTCCATGTTCATCACCGGAGACGAGGGCAGGACCTGGACGTCGTCACCCTTCTCGCATGACGTGGGCACCGACCGCGAGTGGATCCTCTACAACCCCAAAGACGACGCCCTCTATGGGTGGTACGACGGACTGAAGGCCGGTCTCGAGACGATCCGAGCACCGCTGGGAACTCCGGCCGGGAACAAGACCGCGCTGCTAGCGCCCGAAGAGCGGGTCGCCGTGCCGGCCCAGCCCACTTGCGCATCCCTCGTCTGCGCGGGCCATGTGAACTCGGACCAACTCAACGAGGTCAACGGCGTCCCGGTTCTGCAGAGCGCAGAGTCACCCGGCATCCCCGCGGTCAATCCCGACACGGGTGTTGTCTACTTCCCGTTCGGCTATCAGGTCGCGGGTAAGGGCATCGGGATCGCCGAGACCACGGACGGCATCAACTTCACCTACGACTACGTCACCGGCGCAGGCCATGGATCCGAGGTCGATGTCGACAACGACTTCCCGGTTGCGGCGGTGGACAAGTCCGGAACGCTGTACATCGCATGGGTCGAGGACAAGGGAGGCCATGGCAACGCCTTCCACGTCTATCTCTCTTCGAAGAAGCCCGGTGGTAGCTGGGTCGGCCCAACCGACGTCAGCGGCGCGATCAGTGCGACCGCAGTATTCCCCACGATGGCTGCGGGCTCAGACGGGCGCGTCGCGATCGGTTGGTACGGGACCAACGTCGCCGCGAACAACAACGATCTGAACGCGATGAAGAACGCGAGCTGGAACGTGTACGTGGCCGAGTCGACGAACGCCGCATCCGCCAACCCAACCTTCGACCAGCTCGAGGTCGTCGACCCGAACTTCCACACGGGCACGATCTCCACCGGCGGCTTGGGCGGGTCGGCCGACCGCAGCTTGCTTGACTTCTTCACGCTCGGCATCGACAACAAGTCGGGCAACGCCATGCTCACTTACACGCGCGACAAGGGCGACGGGACCGCGATCATGTTCGCCAAGCAGAGTGGCGGCTGCAACATGCTGACTAACGATCCGTGCGCTGCCGCTCCGAGCCCCGAACCATCCACTACGTCGACTGTCTCTCCGAACCCGACCTCCAGCCCTAGCCCGGTGGCGCAAGGCACCACCTTGGCATTCACGAAGGACGTGCCGGCGTCGGGGCAGTTCAGCGACCAGGTCCCGCTGGCCGCGACGTTGACCGACGCGTCGGGCAACCCAGTGGCAGGGCAACAGGTTCTGTTCGACCTGTCGAGTGCCAATGCCAGCCGTCACCTCGAAGCGACGACCGACGCCAACGGAGTGGCATCTACCGCGCTCACCTTGGACGTGTCGCCGGGCGACTACCGCCTGACTGCGTCTTATCCCGGCAGCGGAAGCACCTACAAGCCGTCGGGCACCGCAGAGCCATTCGCGGTCACCAAAGAGGACTCAGCGATGTCGGCGTACGCGAGCGGGAGTGGATCGAAGAAGACGGTCACGGCTCGCTTGACTCAGGCAGACGATCAAACGTCCGGTATCGCGGGCGTGGTCGTGTCCCTGTATGCCGATGGCTCCCACGTCGGAGACGCAACGACCGACGGATCGGGAACGGTCACTTTCACCGTGCCGCCGGGCTCACGCGGCAACAAGTCGACATACGAAGTGCGCTTTCCGGGCAACGACTACTACCGATCAACGAGCGCGCAAGCGACCTGATCGCGACCACCTGAACAGAAAAACGGCCGCCTGTTGCGGGCGGCCGTTTGCTTTGGTGGATGTAACGATCAGAGCTTGAAGTCGCCGCCGGTTGGCTCCGACGCCGACGTCGGAGGAGGGGTGACTTCGGCCCCCGACGCAACTGGCGCTTGTGGCGCCTGCTGGGTGTCGCCGCCGTCGGTTGCCGCTGCCTCCGCGTCGAGCTGCTGTTGGAGCGCGGTGATCTCGGACACGAGCTGATCGGCGTCCGACGCGGGCTCGCCGAATGCTCGCTCGCGGTAGACGAGGTACCCGAGCTTCTTGGCGGTCTCGTCCATCTTCTTGCGTGTCTGGCCTTGCTCGATCTTGCTTTGCGCTTGCGCCGTGGCCGACTTCGCCTGTGTTGCGACGTCTTGCGCGGCTTGTTTGATCTTGTCC
>JALZGD010000137.1:4087-6468 GCA_030861205.1 Actinomycetota bacterium | reverse complement strand
CGATGGGCGTTGGTCTGGGCACCTTGGTCCACCAATCAACCAGGATCAACGCGCTCGAAGGGTTTTCGTACCTCGCCTTCATAGCTCCCGGATTGATGGCCGCTACGGCGATGCAAACCGCCGCGACCGAAGGCACTTGGCCCGTTATGGCGGGGATCAAGTGGATCAAGACGTTTCAGGCGGCGCTTGCGACGCCGGTTCAGGTTTCGGACCTGGTCCTCGGATATCTGCTGTGGGTCACCATACGGGTGGTGATGGCGGCGACCGCGTTCGTCATCGTCATGGCCGCTTTCCGTGCGGTTGCTTTCACCAACGGCTTAGCGGGGATAGGGCCAACGGCTTTGACGGGCATGGCGTTTGCTGCGCCGATAGTCGCGTTCACTTCGTGGGTCGAGAGGGAGACGAAGCTCAGCACGTTGTTCCGCTTCGGGATCATGCCGATGTTCCTCTTCTCCGGCACGTTCTTTCCGGTGAGCCAGCTTCCGGGGTGGTTGCAGCCCGTTGCGTACGCGACGCCGCTGTGGCACGGCGTCGAGCTGACGCGCACTGCGGTGCTCGGCACGCCAGAACGGATCCCAACTCTTGCTCACGTCGCCTATCTGACCGCCCTCGTCTTTGCCGGATACGCAGTCGCATTACGTGGGTTCGCTCGGAGGCTGCAGCCATGACGACAGAGGCCCTTCGACTGCGCATCACGCCGCCATCCTTGCTTGGGAGCCGAGCGCGATTCGTCGTCGAACGAAATGTCATGGTCTACAAGCATGTCTGGATCATTTTTTTCTCGGGGTTCTTCGAGCCGCTCTTCTATCTGTTTGCGGCGCGCGTCGGCATCGGCCGACTGGTCGGGGACCTGCGTGATGCAAGCGGGCATCGTGTGCAATACGCGGCGTTCGTCGCGCCCGCGCTGATGGCCGCCTCGGCGATGAATGGTGCCGTGTACGAGTCGACCATGAATATCTACTTCAAACTCAAATTCGCGAAGACTTACGACGGCATGCTTGCCACACCGATCGAGCCATTCGACATCGCGCTTGGCGAGATCGCGTGGTCGCTTACAAGAGGAGCCTTCTACGCGGGAGGTTTCTTGATCGTTATGGCCGCTACCGGCCTGATCCACTCGCCGCTCGCGGTTCTGACGATCCCTACTGCGTTGCTGACGGGCTTCGCATTCGCCGCGGTAGGGATGGCGGCGACGACTTACATGCGCAGCTGGCAGGACTTCGACCTGGTGACGCTCTTCATCCTCGTGCTGTTCTTGTTCTCGGCGACCTTTTATCCGCTGACCGTGTACCCCCCCGCCCTTCGGGCGCTGGCGCAGATCTCGCCGCTGTATCACTCGGTCACGTTGATCCGGGCGTTCACCCTGGGCCCCCCGAGCCCCGGATTGCTGTGGCACGCAGGGCTCCTTGCGGCTATGGGCGTCGGGGGGCTGACGGTTGCGAACCGGCGATTGAGGTTGCTGCTCACTCCCTGAACGGGTCGGTGCTAACCTACCCCTCCGTAAGCTACGGCAACGTAACGGTAGGGAGAGGAGCGCGGCATGGCTCAGGACGCGGCAGTCCCCGCACCGACGACCATCCCGGGGGTGATGCCTCGCACGAGCGGGGCCGCGCGGGCCCAGCGGATCTCCATCTTGATCGCGACGGTCGTACCGTTCGCAGGTTTCGTGGCCGCCATCGCACTGTTGTGGGGGCATGGGGTCAGCGCTGTCGACCTCGCCATATTCGGCGCGTTCTATGTCGTGTCCGGCCTCGGCATCACCGTCGGCTATCACCGCCTCCTGACCCACCGAAGCTTCGAGGCGCCGCACGCGGTCAAGGTCGCGCTCGCGGTGTTTGGCTCGTTGGCGGTCGAAGGATCGGTGATCGAATGGGTGTCCGATCACCGCCGGCATCACGCGTACGCCGACAAGGTTGGCGATCCGCATTCGCCGCACGTCGAGTCGGAAGAAGGGTTCGTCGGGATCGCCAAAGGACTGTGGCACGCGCACATGGGATGGCTCTTCACGAAAGAGAAGACGCAACCCGAGCGATGGTCACCGGATCTGTTGAAAGATGCGGCTATGCGGCGAGTCGATCGAGCGTTTCCGGCGCTTGTCGTCTTCACTTTCGCAGCCCCTGCCGTTTTGGGCTACGCGATCACCGGCACGTTCGCAGGGGCGCTGACCGCTTTCGTATGGGGAGCTTTGGCCCGCGTTTTTCTCCTGCATCACGTTACGTGGAGTGTGAATTCGATCTGTCACTTCTACGGATCGCGGCCCTACGAGACAACGGACTACAGCACGAACAATTGGCCTCTAGCGTTGATCTCGTTCGGCGAGTCCTGGCACAACAACCACCACGCCTTTCCGAGCTCGGCTATTCACGGTATCGAGCCTTCGC
>JALZGD010000137.1:0-4077 GCA_030861205.1 Actinomycetota bacterium | reverse complement strand
GGTTAATGGAGAAGCTCCGTCTTGCACGCGATGTAAAAGTCGTCACGGATAAGCAGGTGAGCGCGAAGGCCGTCGAAGGACCGACCTCGTAAAGGGTTGTGGACAGCCAGGGGCAGCGTCGCGTCCGGATGTCCGGTCGAGAACGCCGAGAGCAGCTCCTCGACATCGGACGGGCGGTTTTCGGTGAGAAGGGATACGACGCGGCATCGATCGAGGAGATCGCGCAGCGGGCCGGTATCTCCAAACCGATCGTCTACGAGCACTTCGGGGGGAAAGAGGGGCTCTATGCCGTCGTCGTCGATCGCGAGACCAGCAAGCTGCTCGACAGGATCACCGCGGCGCTAGATGCCGACCACCCGAAAGCGATGCTGGAGCAGTCCGCGCGCGCGTTCCTCTCGTATGTCGAAGAAGAGCCCGACGGATTCCGTGTGCTCGTCCGAGATGCCCCTGCCGTAACGACGTCGGGAAGCTTCGGCAGCTTGATCGGGGACATCGCGTCTCAGGTCGATTACGTGCTGGTCGAGGAATTCAAGGCCCGTGGTTACGACCCAAAGCTTGCCCCCCTCTATTCGAGGGCGTTGGTCGGCATGGTTGCGCTGGTCGGGCAGTGGTGGCTCGAAGAGAAGAAACCGAAGCGCGATCGTGTCGTGGCCCATCTCGTGAACGTTGCGTGGAACGGCCTGAGCAATCTCGAGGCCGATCCCGGCTGATCGCTCCAACGCGCTCTTAGAGTTAATAGGTGCGAACAGCAGTCATCGGGCATGTCGAATGGGTCCAGTTTGCTCGCGTCGACGATGTACCGGAGCCCGGTTCGATCATTCACGCATCGAGGTGGTGGGAGGAGCCGGCCGGCGGGGGTCCCGGCGCTGCCGTGCAATTGATGAAGCTTGCAGGCGAGTGCACGCTCTACACCGCGCTCGGCGATGACGACGTCGGCTGGCGCTGCGCAGACGAGCTGAGGGCGATGGGTCTCGGTGTTCAGGTTGCGTGGCGCAGTGTGCCGTCGCGCCGTGCATTCACCCACATCTCGCCGGACGGTGAGCGAACGATCACGGTACTCGGAGACCGGCTCGCGCCGACCGCGGCGGATGCGCTCGAGTGGGAGGCCCTCGCGGAAATGGACGCCGTCTTCTTCACCGCCGGAAACGTCGACGCATTACGGCTGGGTCGCGCGGCCCCCGTACTCGTAGCAACGTCCCGCGTCAAAGACGTGTTGAGGTTGTCTCGCATTCAGCTCGACGGGCTCGTCGGCAGCACGAACGATCCATCCGAGCGATATCGCGAAGGTGATCTGGACCCGGCGCCACGCGTCGTGGTCGCAACCGAGGGTCCAGCGGGCGGAACCGTGACCGTCGCAGGGCAACCGCGCCGACGTTTCGCGGCCCCCGAGCTGCCGGGCCCGGTCGTCGACAACTACGGCGCCGGCGACTCGTTCGCGGGAGGCTTCACGTACGGGCTGGGGGCCGGGTACTCGCCCGACGACGCGGTGCGGATCGCGAGTCTCTGCGGCGCGGCTGCGGTGACGGGCAATGGACCGTACGAGACGCAGCTGACAAGCAAGACGCTGCAGCTCTGAAGACCGCGCCGACAAGCCTTAGACGGCGGCGGGCTCGCGGTCCAACAGCGCCGCGAGTGCTTCGCGCTTGTACCACTTGAGCCAGTCCTGTACGTCCTTCGCAGGCAGCGGACGACTGAGGTGGTAGCCCTGCGCAATGTCGCACCCGAGCATCGCGAGACGGTGCAGTGCCATCTCGTCTTCGATTCCTTCAGCCACGACCCGCAGGCCGAGGTTCTTGCCGAGGTCGATGGTCGATCGAACGATCACCGCGTCGCTTTCGTCGTGCGACATGTTCATCACGAAAGATCTATCGATCTTGATCTCGTCGACGCGCAGCTTGCTCAGGCGAGAAAGGGACGAGTGCCCGGTCCCGAAGTCGTCGATCGACACCGAAACGCCCATCTCGTGTAGGTCCGTAAGCACTTTCGTCGATCGCACTGGATCGGCGGCGATGCTGCTTTCGGTGATCTCGATCGTCAATTTCTCAGCCGGAACGTCCCACGTCGTCAAGAGTTGCGCGACCTGAGCGGGAAGGTCGACGTCCGAGAGGTTCCGCATCGACAGGTTCACCGCGACGGAAAGTTCCGTCCCGTGCTGGTGCCATTCGTGTATCTGCCTGATGGCTTCTTCGAGGACCCAGGTCGTGAGCGGGCGGATCAGCCCGGTGTGCTCTGCTAGCGGGATGAACTGGTCAGGTGGGACGTAACCCAGTTCAGGATGGTTCCATCGAGCGAGCGCCTCGACTCCGACGATCTCGTTCGTCCTCATGTCCATTTTTGGTTGGTAGTAGAGATCGAATAGATCGTGATCGATCGCATGGCGGATGCCTTCGACCAAGGCCAAACGGTCGCGCGTGTGCTGATCCTGGTCTGTGGCGTAGATCGAGTATCCAGACCGCGCTTTCTTGGCTGCGTACATAGCGACATCTGCGTGGCGGATCAACGAACCGGCATCTGTCCCGTGCTCTGGATACAAGGCGATACCGATGCTTGCCTCGACCTTCAGCGTCATCTCGGGCCACACGAACGGGTCCTCGAAAGCTGCAAGCAGATTGTCGACGGCCTTGATGACGTTGCCTTCTTCGGGAAGAGCCGGTAACAGGACCCCGAATTCGTCGCCCCCGAGCCGAGCGACCGTGTCGCTCTCGCGCAGCACGTTCTTCAGCCGGTTGCCGACCTCGATGAGCAGTGCATCCCCACTAGCGTGACCCAGCGCGTCGTTGATCTCTTTGAAGCGATCGAGGTCTAGGAAGATGACCGCGACGTTGACGCCCTCGCGCTTCGCCAATAGACGAGCGTGTTCGACGCGCTCGTGGAACAACGTGCGGTTCGGCAGGCCGGTCAGTGAATCGTGAAGTGCGAGATGGCGGTTCTTCTCCGCCTGCTCGCTGAGGCTCTTCGCGAGCTCCAGATTCTTGAGTGAGACCTTCGCGCTCTTGTGCGCGGCCATCATCGGCAGCGCAAGTATCGGGATGAGAAGCAAGCTGCGGTTTGCGCACGCAACGACGACGGGAGCGAGAGCCAGCAGGATGCCGTCGGTCGCCGTCTCGAGACCGACGCTTGCGACGGCCGTCGCGATGATGGGTGCACCTTCGAGAAGAGCGACGCGGATAACGGTCATCGTCCAGTTGACTGCGAAGAATGCGAATGCCGCCATCACGATGCCGAGGAGATCTTTTCCCTGGAACATCGTGGGATGGCCCGGATGTGGAAGGTTGGTGGACATGCGGAGGACTACTCCACCGGCTGCGATAGCGAACGAGTATTGCCCGACGTTGAAAGCGGTCTTCCATAAGGGTTTCTTGAGATGGAGGTCGTCGATAACGCACGCGACGACGAGTGCGATCGCGGCCCCCGGCATTCCAAATGTCATCAGCAGGGCAAACGCGAAGGTGGTGGACACGGTCACGGCCAGCGAGTGATTGATGCGGATGGGGACGAGCTCGCCGACGACAACTGCGAGGGAAAAGACGCAGAACGCGGCCGCGGTGATGTCGAGACGGCCGATCGTCTTGTCGAGGATCAGCACGAGGAGTCCCAGCCCAATAACAGACACTGCTGTTACGTAGGCATGGATAGGAGACACCCGCCCAGTCCTCATGGTTCTACTTCGGCGCCTACGGGCCGCTCATTGAGCCGACCGCCCAAAAAAAGGGTCCTCAGAGCCAAGGGGCCTAACGCGGAGAAAGGACGCCGTCGCGGCGTCCTTTCTCCCCTTGATTAGCCGAAAGCTAAAAAAGACTGCCGGCGAGCCACTTCGGCGGCGCGCCGATTGCTTCCATCAGGAGTGCGAAGGCGGCGATAGCGATAGCCACCCGGAAGATGCGAGCGTTCACGTTGTCCCCCTCTATAGGGCCGGTGTCCCGTTTATGACCGGATACCGAGCTGTCGGCAAAAACTGGAAATTTCTTGATGGACAGACTCGCATTTCATCCGGATTGACTAGTCATCGAGTCGCCGGCTCGATCAAGCTGCCGGGGGCGCATGTCGATGCCCCCTGTGAAGTCGACTCTCTTGAGG
>JALZGD010000340.1 GCA_030861205.1 Actinomycetota bacterium | reverse complement strand
GAGGAAGATAGAGACCGACGCGCGCTTCCACATCCGCACGGACGTCCTTAGAAAGACAATCGAGCGCGACATCGCGGAGGGGCACACGCCCGTCTGCGTCGCGGGCGCGGCGGGCGCGACCTCGACGGGGATTGTCGACCCTCTGGACGAGCTGGCGGACATCGCGCGCGAGTTCAAGATCTGGTTCCACGTCGACGCGGCGTACGGCGGGTTCTTTCAATTGACCGAACGCGGAAGGCAAAGGTTCGAAGGGATCACGCGTGCGGATTCGATAACGCTCGACCCCCACAAGACGATGTTTCTCCCGTATGGAACCGGAAGCCTCGTCGTACGGGACGGGGCCACGTTGAAGCACGCGCATCAGCTTCAAGCGCACTACCTTCCGGATCCATCGGAGGATCCCGAGCTGTTCGACCACGCCGACTATTCGCCAGAGCTGACACGTGACTTCCGCGGCTTACGGGTCTGGCTCCCGTTGCAGCTTCACGGCGTCGCAGCATTCGAGGCAGCACTCGACGAAAAGCTCGACCTCGCCCAGTTGGTCTTCGATCGCCTGAGCGAGATCCCCGAGCTCGAAGTTCCATGGTCGCCCGATCTGTCGCTCGTCGCATTCCGCCCGCGCAACGCGACCAACGAGGACGTCAGAGCTCTGCTCGATCGCATCAACGGCAGTCGCCGAGTGTGGTTATCGCCCGCTCCCGTCGGCGACCGCGAATACCTCCGGGTGTGCATCGTGTCCCATCGGACGCGCCGTCCGCGGATCGAAGAGTGCATAGAGATCATCGAAAAGGCGGTCGCGCAGGGTTAACGGAATCTTCGCGTCGTGAGAAGCGTTCTCATAAGTGAGGAGAGAGCGCAGATGTCTTCAGTCGCAGAGCGGGCAGCACTTGTAAAGAGCACGCTGATCGATCACATCGCGCACGTCGAACTGCGAGTCCGTGACGTCGATCGGGCGCTAGGTTTCTACCGGGACGTAGTCGGCTTGCACGTAACGAAGACGGACGCCGGATTCGCGAGCGTAGGCACGTCCTCGTCTCCCGATCTGGTGCGGTTGCGATCGGCCGGTGTCGTCCATCCCGCGGATCCGCGATCGACCGGGCTCTTCCACACCGCTATCCGATTCCCGACGCGGCCCGCGCTCGGGGACGCTCTTGCGCGGCTCGTGGACGCTCGTTTGGAGATCGGTGGGCCGGCGACCATCTGGTGAGCGAGGCGCTGTACATCGACGACCCGGACGGCAACGGCGTCGAGCTCTACTGGGATCGGCCGGCAGACCAATGGCCTCCTCCGGCGGACGGGATGATCACGCCGATGGCGACACTGCCCGTCGATCTCCACGCGTTGCTAGACGAAGGGCGCGGGGCGGCCGCCGTCGCAGAGGCGGCTCCGGACGACACCGACGTGGGTCACGTGCACCTACAGGTGTCCGACGTCGATGCGACGACGCGCTTCTACCGGGATGTCATCGGTCTGGACGTGACCGCGCACCTCGGGAGCTCCGCCGCGTTCTTCTCGTCCAACGGTTACCACCACAACATCGGAACGAACACGTGGCGCAGCAGGGGCGCTAAACCTTCGCCCAAAGACCATGCGGGGCTCGATCGGGTCGTATTTGGGGTTACCGATGGCGACGCGCTCGCAGAGTTGCGCGAGCCGATGCGCGCGAGCGACGCGTCTTGGAGCGACGACGCGGGCGAGGTGGTCGTCACCGACCCCGACGGGATCGAGCTCAGGTTCTTCGCTGCTCGATAGTCGTGCCGGTCAACACCGCCGCGAGCCGGCGGGTCGCGCCGCCCAGAGCGTAGCTGTCGGCGAATTCGAATAGCTCCTGGTCGGGGACGACGCGGGGGCGAGAGATGTCTACGTCAGGTATCGGGAGATCGGTGGGGATCGCGACAACCTTCCTCGCTCGTCTGACGTAATCCAGATCCCGTTTGACGCGATTCAGCGCGACGGACTCCTGGCCGTCCTCGATCGCGTGGATGATCCCGTCGATGCCTCCGTAGCGGGCGACAAGTGAGGCGGCGAGCTTCTCGCCCACTCCTTTGACACCGGGCAGCCCATCGGACGGATCCCCGCGTAGCGTTGCGAAATCCGCGTATGCCCTCCCGGGGATCCCGTACTTCTGCTCTATGT
>JALZGD010000136.1:5711-6476 GCA_030861205.1 Actinomycetota bacterium | reverse complement strand
ACCCAACCCGGAGCGATGCAGTTCACGCGCACGTTGGACGGAGCCAGTTCCTTGGCTGCGGCTTGCGACATCAAGCGAACGCCGCCTTTAGCGGCCGAATAGAACGACAGGCCCGGCGCCCCCTCTATGCCGGCAACGGACGCGATCTGGATGATCGATCCTCCGCCGGTATCCGCCATCTTCTGAGCAGCAAGTTGTGTCGCGTGGAACACCGAGTCGAGGTTCAGTGCGATCACCTTGCTCCAGCCGTCGGGTCGCAGACCCGTGAGTGACGACATGAAGCGAGTGCCTCCGGCGTTGTTGACGAGAACGTCGACCCGCCCGAGCTCGTCCACGGTTCGTTCAACGAGCGTTTCGATCTGCGAACGATCGGTCACGTCCGTTACGACCGGCAAGGCTCGTTGTCCGGCAGCATCGATCTCTTTCGCAAGGGTCTCGAGGTCATCCTCGCTGCGCGCCGCGATCGCGACGTCGGCCCCTGCTTCGGCGAAACCGATCGCGATCGCGCGACCGATGCCGCGCGAGGCTCCGGTGACGACCGCGATCCGGTCCGAGAGGGGCTTGTCCATGGGATCCGCCGTGGGTGAGCGACCGTGTTGAGCGTCGAGCGGGTTCGGAGGGGGCCGGCCGCGTCGGCCGGCGTCAGTCGGCCTCGGCCAGCATGGAAAGGCGCCGTGGGGTCGCAACCGAAAGGTCGGTCAGCGGCGTCGGGTAGTCGCCGGTGAAGCAATGGTCCGTGAACTGGGGCTGGGCGGGGTTGCGCCG
>JALZGD010000136.1:5196-5701 GCA_030861205.1 Actinomycetota bacterium | reverse complement strand
CGCGCGACCGATGCCGCGCGACGCGCCCGTCACGATCGCTACCTTGCCCTTTAGTGAGAATCGCTCGATGGTCATGGCGCCTCCGTCTTTCAAGCGTGGGGAGTCGTCTATTGATGGAGCACTAACATGCTGCCATGCCGGACATCGATGTTGCACAGATACGCGATGCACTGATCGCCAACGGAGTAACGGGCCCGCATCAGTCTCACTCGCGCCACAACAACATCTCCAAGATCAAAGCGCTATCCGAGATCGCCGACGAGGGCTGGTTCGGGATAACCGCGCGCAAGGCGTACTCGTCCGAAGAGATCCTCGGCTTTCTCGCCGTCCTGACGGGCTGCTCGACCGACATTGACTGTCTCGAGGGTGTCGACACTCTCGATCCGGATCTGACCATCCAGGGCCTTCGCGCGGCCGCCGGCCGTCTCAGCGAGGAAGCGCGCAAGGGTTCGACTCTGCTCGCCGTCACCGGACACCCGACGGGCCTCCTGGAGCTGTACATCAG
>JALZGD010000136.1:0-5186 GCA_030861205.1 Actinomycetota bacterium | reverse complement strand
GATCGTCGACGTGTATCGACTGATGGGCGGAAAGATCGTCCGCTTGCGCGAGGAAGAGACGCTTTTCTCGAGCTCGCGGGGACGGGATTACGAGGTTCGCTACATCGGCGAGGTGGGTTGTCTTGCCGATTGGGGGACTCTCAGACACACGCATTCGCCCGAGGCGATGGAAGCGCTGCTCGAGACGACGTCGTGGCCCGATCTAGTCCTGGGGGATCACGGTTTTGCGGGAGCTGCGATCGAACGCGGCATCCCAACGATCGCCGTCATGGATATCAACGACCCGGCCTTGGCGATCGCTGCAAGCGAGCGGCGTGACGTTGTGGTCATCCCGATGGACGACAACCGACCGCCGCGCTGCTACGAACCGGCCTCGCGCTTGATCACCGCAACGGTGACGGGACAAAACGGGCACTGAGCAGCCCAAACGTCGCACAGCTATACTTCGCGGCCGTTATGGCCGAGACCCCGTTCGCTACCGCCGGCAGCTTCGCCGCTGCATCTTTTCTCACCGTTGCCGAGGTAGCGCGTCGTCTGCGGGTCTCCAACATGACGGTCTACCGGATCGTGCAAGCGGGCGAGCTGCCTGCGGTTCGGGTCGGACGTGGGTACCGCATCCGCGAGGACGACCTGCTTCGCTACCTCGATGCGCGGTACATGGACGCGGGCTAAGCAAAGCCGAGATTTGAGCTAGACCGTCCCACCGGGACGGTCTTTTTCGCGGGGTGACGGGTGGTTGATCTAGCAACCGCATACGAGCGACTCCTCGAGTCGCCGGGTGTCGTGATGTTGATCGGCGGCGTCGAGACGGGCAAGACGAGCTTTGGGATCGAGCTTGCTCGCCGCGCGACGGAGGCCGGTATCCCTACCGCCATCGTCGATGCGGACATCGTGCAGTCGACCGTGGGCCCGCCCACGACGGTGGGCTTGAGGCTGTGCTCCGAGGTTGTCGATTTCAGCACCGAGGGTCTCCGGGCAGCCGATGCGCTTGCTTTCGTCGGGTCGCTCATGCCCAAGGGGCGCTTGCTTCCGCTCATCGTCGGAACCGCGAAACTCGTCCAGCGGGCTCGCGAAGCCGGATCGGCTCTGGTGATCGTCGACACGACGAGCCTCGTCTCCGGCATCTACGGTCAGACGCTCAAGTTCTACAAGATGGAGTTAGTTCAGCCAGACGTAGTCCTCGCGTTCGAACGCGGGGGCGAGCTCGAACCGATCATCGGGCATGCCCAACGCTTCACACCGGCAGAGGTGATCGAGGTGGCAGCGGAGCAGCCCGATTCGCTGAGCTCGGTCGAGGATCGCATGGTCTTCCGCGAGCAGCAGTTCGCTGCTTATTTCGCCGGAGGTGTGTCCCGATGGCGGGTGAAGCCGACGGTGTTCATGCCGTCGTTGCCACCCGAGTTCGATCTAGCTCTTCTCGAAGGTCTGGTCGTCGGGATGGATGACGGCAAGGGTTCGTGCGTCGGCATCGGAGTTCTGGAGTACGACGCCGCTGAAGATATCTTGCGGATGGTTTCTCCCGTGACCGAGGGCGTCCGCGGTCTGCGGTTAGGGTCCTTACGGATCGACATCTCCGGTCGCTCGCGTGGACCCGTCGATCTTCGTCAATTGTTCGGGTCCGAGTGATCGCCTGAATCTCGCAGGATACGGAAGGAGCAGTACCGAGTGCCGTCGTTAGTCAAGAAGCGCAGGAAGAAGATGCGCAAGAAGAAGCATCGCAAGATGCTGAAAAAGACGCGCTGGCAGCGCCGCCAACAGGGTAAGTAGTACTCGCCCCAGGCGGACCTTAGGATTCCAGCGGTGAAGAGACGCGACGTCGTCACGTTCCTTTCCGATTACGGGCTGCAGGACGAATTCGTCGGTGTATGCCACGGGGTCATCCTTCGGATCGCGCCGCACCTGCGGATAGTTGACGTCCATCACAACATCAATCGCCAGAACATCCTTCACGGAGCGGTCGTGCTGAGGCAGTCGCTTCCGTATCTCCCGGATTCCGTGCACCTCGCGGTCGTCGACCCCTCCGTCGGTTCGGAACGTCGCGCGATCGCGATCGAGAGCGGGTGGGGCGAGGTGTTCGTGGGCCCCGACAATGGTTTGTTGATCCCGGCGGTGGAAGCGTCGGGGGGAGTGAAGCATGCCGTCGAGCTTTCAGATCAGCGATTCATGCTTACGCCTATGTCGCACACTTTCCATGGCCGCGACGTGTTCGCGCCGATGGCCGCTCACATCGGAAACGGCGTGGACTTGAGCGAGCTGGGCGAGAGCCTCGAGCCGACGGACCTCGTTCCTCTCGAGATACCGACGGCGTGGGTTCACGACGACCACTTGCACGCCGAGGTCTTGCAGATCGATCGCTTCGGCAACCTCCAGTTGAACTTCGGAACCGAGCAACTCGACAAGGTCGGCCTCAATCACGGGACATCGTGTGAGATTCGCCTCGAAGGCCACCGATTGACGGCCCCCTTGAAGACGACGTTCGCCGATGTCGAGCCCGGCGACTTCGTCTTGGTCGAGGACTCGTATCGGTACATCTCGTTAGCCGTCAACAACGGCGACGCGGCAGCCAAGCTGCGCGCGACGACAGGCTCAACGGCGATCGTCGGTCCGACGGAGGTCTGACCGACTGACCATCGTTCGGCGTTAGGGTCGAGCCATCATGGTGGATGGCAACGGGGGGCGTCGCGTCCTCATCACGGGCGTATCTCGCTTCCTCGGGCTGCGCCTTGCGAAGCGGATGGAGAACGACCCCGAGATCGAGAACCTCGTGGGCGTCGATCTCGACGAGCCACCGATCGATATCGAGGGCCTCGAGTTCGTCCGGGCCGACATCCGCAACCCTCTTATCGCTCGCGTCATCGAAGCGACTAAGACCGACACGCTGGTTCACACGAATATCGCGTCGTCTCCTGGCCGCTTCGGCGGACGGTCGCAGATGAAAGAGAACAACGTCATCGGGACGATGCAGCTTCTGGCCGCTACCCAACGGGCAGAGCGCGTCGACCGCGTAGTGATGAAGTCGTCTACCGCGGTGTACGGATCGGGCCCGGGCGAACCGTCGCTGCTCCCTGAAGATCACGCGGCTCGCCAGGTCGAGCTATCGGGATACGGGAAGGATTGCGCCGAGGCCGAAACCTACGCTCGTGACTTTGGGCGGCGACGCAGTGACGTCGAGCTCATCATCTTGCGAACGCAGAACGTTGTCGGCCCAACTGTGACAACTTCCATGACCGACTACCTGTCCCTGCCCGTCGTTCCGACGGCGCTCGGTTACGACCCCCGGCTGCAGTTCCTGCACGAAGAAGATGCGGTCGAGGCGATGTACAACGCTGCTGTAAATGGGGGCCGCGGCATCTTCAACATCGCGGCGGACGGCGTGGTTTACCTGTCGAAGGCGATCCGCATGCTCGGCCGGGTCGAGCTCCCGCTGCTCTTGCCGTTCGCTACGACAGCTGCAGAAGTCTTGCGACGAGCACACGTGGTCGATTTCCCCACTGATCAGTTGAAACTGATCCTGTACGGACGTGTCATCGACACGCGGCGAGCGCGTGAGCGTCTCGGATTCAACCCGCGCTACACGACGGAAGAGACGCTCGCAGATTTCCGCGACCACCGAGGAGCTGATTTCGTCGTCGAAGCGTCGACGCGCCCGACGTGGGAGCGGGAGCTATTCGAATACTTGAAGCAGAAAGCCGCCGACGAACGGGAGGGAGTGCGATGAGCGACGCAGAGATCATCCCGATCTCGAGGCCCTCTCGAACCGGTACGAAAGGGATGCCCCGCCCTCAGCAGCGCGTTCGCTGCCGAGCGACCACATCGTCCGGGCGGCCGTGTCGCAACTATGCGGTAACGGAATCCGGATATTGCAAAACACATGCCGACCATGAGGGTGGCCGCCGGGCGCATCCGGCACGGCTTCGGCAAGAAGATCACCGAGACGTGTCCCCGGACGACGATCCCAAAGGTCTCGAGGAGTTCTTCCGTCATCGGCTCGCCGGCGACTACGAGATCGACGACTTCGGTTACGACAAGCAGCTGTCGCGCGAGATCCTTCTGCCTCTGGCTGGTCTGCTCTATCACCGTTACTTCCGCGTGCGCATGCTCGGGCTCGACCGCGTGCCTTCCACAGGCCCTGCTCTGGTCGTTGCCAATCACTCCGGTTCGGTCCCCCTCGACGCGGTGATGATGCAGTACGGGCTCGCGACCGAGCACCCAGACAAGCGCATCGTGCGGTGTGTCGCGGCAAACCTTGCTTTCCGCACGCCGTTCATCGGGCCTCTCGCTCGGAAGAGCGGGAACGCCGTGGCGGTCGAGGAAGACACGTTCGAGCTCTTGAGGCGAGGCGAGCTGGTCGGCGTCTTTCCCGAGGGCTACAAGGGTGTTGGGAAAGGGTGGCGCGAGCGCTATCAACTGCAGCGGTTCGGCCGCGGTGGATTCATGGAGACCGCCCTTCGCGCCGGTGTGCCGATCATCCCGGTGGCGATCGTGGGGGCCGAGGAGGCATACCCGATGATCGCCAACGCCAAATGGCTTGCACGCGCGTTGGGTTTCCCGTACTTCCCGATCACGCCGACTTTCCCGTTGCTCGGCCCACTCGGCGCGCTGCCTCTGCCGTCGAAATGGATCATCGAGTTCGGAGACCCGATCGATCTGAGCTCCTACCCCGACGATGCGGCAGACGACGCGATGCTGGTCTTCGACTTGGCCGATCGCGTACGCGACACCATCCAGCACATGCTGTTCGAGAACCTGGCCAAACGGGGCTCGGCGTTCTTCTGATCTGCTCCTGAAACCTAGGCCAGTCGCCACAATCGCAGGACCCCCAGCGTGCCGGCGATCGCGATGGCGGCAAGAAGAAAGATCAGGGCGATGATCGTGTTACGTCGCATGATCGACTCAGGATAACGACGCCGGAGCTTTGCCGATGACGCGGTCGGATCTACGACTGCGCTTGAGCAAGGCCCAGGAACTTCAGCTCGAAGCTGCGGTCGCATGAGTTGCAGAGGTAACCTCCGCGGGAGCCGTACGGTTCGAGCTGCTCTTCCCCGCAATAAGGGCAGTAAAAGGGGGCCGCGTGTACGTTCATTGCTCGGCTTCTGTCTGCTTCGGTCCGTGCGGCTTGCCGAACGAGTGGATGCCGCACTCGGTCTTCGCCTGTCCTTCCCACCGTCCGGCGCGCTCGTCTTCGC
>JALZGD010000020.1:15670-16835 GCA_030861205.1 Actinomycetota bacterium | reverse complement strand
TGACCGTGTTCACCGATCCAGTGGTGCCGTAGAAGATCGGGTGCGACAGGGCGATCGTGCCTTCGTCACTCTTGTAGGGCTGGGGCTTGCCGCGGCCGGCCCAAGCAGCCGGCGACACCACAAGAAGGACCATCAGGGCGATCACCGCAGCAGATCTCTTCATCGAGCGCTCCTAGTCATGAACGTGCCGTTGTAGCTAGGTTCGACACGTCGGCCGCCACCCCTCCCCCCGGGGTCCGGACGGCGGGGCGGGCGGTCGCGACCTCCATCTGCCGTCTCAGCGGTTCTCGCAAAACGGGCAGCGGCCTAATAAAATTCGGTCTCGTGTCCAAAAAGCCGCGCTATGCCCCGGTTGGTCTGCGTCGCGCCGGAGTCTTGCTGCTGGCAGTTACGGCCTTCGCGGCGATCTACATTCTGCGTCTCGCCGTCGACGATCCGGGCGAACCGATCTTGTTCCTCCTGGTTGCCCCCATCGGGCTCTTGGCCGCAGAGTTCGGCAGCGTCGGCGGACTCGCCGGTGCCATCGTCGCCTCTGCGCTCGTCGTCGCCTGGGAGCTATCGGCGGGCCCCCATCTAACGGCATTCAGCTACGGCATCCGGTGGGCGGTCTTCTTTTTGGCCGCGATCACCGTCGGAACCTTGGCGAACGCTCGCAGGGCGCTCGAAGAGCAACACATGCGCTGGTTCGAGGAGGTCTCGGACCTCAACTGCGTTGCCGATATGGAGGGGAACTTCATCCGCCTCAACAAAGCCTGGGAGACCAAGCTCGGCTACTCCGAAGAGGACCTGCTGTCGACGCCATATGTCGCATACGTGCACCCAGAAGATCGCGAGCGGACGGTCGCCCTAGCCGCGAAACTCGCCGAGGGTCAGCAGGGCGTCGTGAACTTCGAAAACCGCTACCTAGCGAAGGACGGCACCTACCGATGGCTCCGGTGGAGCTCAACCAGCGACCACGACCGCGGCGTGATCTACGCCTCCGCGCGCGACGTAACAGAACAGAAGGAGCTCGAAGACAAACTGCGCGACCTGGCGCGCAGCGATTCACTTACCGGGCTATTCAATCGACGGCACTTCGACGAAGAAGCGCAAAGGCAGCTCGACTTCGTTCGTCGTTACGGTCACCGCGCTGCGATGCTCGTCTTCGATATCGACAACTTCAAGG
>JALZGD010000020.1:11351-15660 GCA_030861205.1 Actinomycetota bacterium | reverse complement strand
GCTGCTCTGAAGAGCGTCGCGAGGGCAATCACGGAGCGGATCCGCAAGACGGACCTTGCGGCGCGAATCGGCGGCGACGAGTTCGCGGTTTTCCTTCCAGGTGTCAGCTCCACAGATGCAGAGACGGTTGCAACTGTCCTACTAGCAGCTATCCGTAAAGAGAGCCGCCAGATCGGCCCTGATGGCGAAGGGGTCACGTCTAGTCTCGGGATTGCTCTCTTCTCGCCGAACGACGACATCGACGTGGCCGGGTTGATGGATGCAGCCGACTCTGCGATGTACGCCGCGAAACGCTCAGGGGGTAACCGTTTCCGCGTCGGCGACCTCGTGGAACTAGGCGATGCCGTTCACGGTCGAGCCGAGCGAACGACCTAAGCTGTGAGAATGGCTCAGACGCTGCAAGACATGGGCGCGTTCTACCGCGAGACGCGCAGTCGTATCAGCGATCTCGTGCTCAGCCCGGCCGTAGATGGCACGGTCGTGGTCCCCGCCACCCCGGAATGGACGATCAAAGACGTCGTCGGTCACTTAACGGGTGTTTGTGAAGACATCTTGGCCGGCAACATCGCCGGCGCGCCGTCCGAGCCGTGGACCGCAGCACAAGTAGAACGAGCCCGCGATATCCCGTTGCAAGACCTCATCGACCGGTGGGACGCGGCGGCCAGCCAGGTAGAGCCGCTGACCCCCATGTTTCCCGACCGCACCGCGAATCAGTGGGTGGCCGACGTGGTCTCGCACGAGCACGACCTGAGGGGCGCGCTCGATGCGCCGGGTGCACGGGACTCGGCCGCTGTCGAGGTCGCGTGTGATTTCCTCGCACGCGCATTCCTCGACTCGTGCGAACGGGACGCTACCGCTCCCCCACTCGAGATCGTGACGGATGGTGCGTCATGGGCCACAGGCGGGAACGATTCGTTTTCCACGCGGCTCACTGCGCCCCGCTTCGAGCTGATGCGAGCTCTGACCGGTCGTCGAAGCCTGGCTCAGATCAAGTTGCTTGACTGGGAAGGCGATCCAGAGCCGTACCTGGGCGCCTTCCGCTGGGGACCATTCCGGCCACGGTCCGAAGACCTGCTCGAATAACTCGCGGCACCCCGCGACCTCACGCGTCGGGCGTGGATCCCCCCGGCGCGCGCATCCCACCCTCATGCAGGGTGTCCGAGCGCGACTTCTGGTAGCCGCCGAGGACCCCGCCGGCAACCGCACCAGCCACAGCGAACGCGATCACGGAGATGATGATTCCTGAGGCCCCACCGAAAGCGATCGCTCCGATGATCGCGCCGATGATCGCTCCGACCACCGCGCCGCCGACGGCTCCCATCGCGCCGCCCTTCGCTTGCGCCTTCGTGGTGACCACACCTGGGCCGGCAACGACGGGATCGCGACCGAACTCCGGCTCTTTCTCTGACGTTGGGAATTGACTGCTCATTCGCCACGCTCCTGAGTCTCGGGTTGAAGTTGATCTACCCGCGACGGCGTCACGAGAAACGGCTAGCCAGCACCCTCGGCCCTGGCATCTATCCCTGCGACCGCGTGCTCGTACAGGCTTTCGGCGTCCTCACGGGAACTCGCCACGCACGTCATCCCGAGCTTTCCGTACTCAGAGACAGCACCCAATAAATGAAGCAGCACGCCCGTTCCAGTTCCTTTGTCGAACGACCATCCGTTCCTCACCACCTCATCGATAACGTCACGCGGCTTTAACTGCACATAACTCTCAGATTTCAGGTTGTCGGTTGCGACGTAGAACCGCGGCGAGCCGTTACACAAGAGGGTTCCGCTGGACGCGTCGTACGTTCCCCCGGTCGCCAGCCGCGCCATCAGGAACGGGTGAGTCGTCCCTCCCATCCGAAGATTGATCTCGCTGAGGAAGACCTCGCTACCCGCTCCCTTACCCAGGAAATCCATTCCGAAAGTTCCGATAACTCCCCGCGCGGCGAGCTCGTTCCCGATCTTCATCGCTTGCTCTTGGATCGCAAGCCGGTATTCGTCGAGAGCGGGAAAACGGCAACCGAGATAGACCTGATCATCGGGGCCTCCGAGGATCTGATCGTGTGTCGACACGAGCTCTACTTCGCCGTGCGGAACGATCCGCATCTGAACGCTCGGCGAGTTCACGCCCGGCTCGTGCAGCAGCTCTTCGACGATCGCTCCGTCCTGTTCGATCTTTGGCCCGAACGTCGCCCATGACTCCTCAGATGCGCAAAACACCGTCGGCAAATCTTCGACACTCGTGGGTTCGTCAGCGAGGCCCACGATCGCGTTTCCTTGGCCCGAGAACCCATTGTTGAGTTTGATCACAGCAGCTTGCGCACCTGGTCGGCGTTGTCTCAGGCGAAGCAATGCCGCGGTGACATCGGACAGGTCGTACAGGTCTTCGCTTCCCTCGAGCACCGGAACTCCAGTCTTGTGCGCAAGGTGACGAGCGCCGCTCTTCGAACCGAGCTCGGCGAGCGCGGGTGCCGGTCCGTATGTCGGGATGCGAAGGGACTCCGAAAGAGCGAGCTCCAAGGAGGTCACGTTGAACGGCAACAGATATGCGTCCGAAGGTTCGATGCACGACCGGATGCGTTCGAGAGCAACCGGGTCGTCAACGAGCTTCTGGCTCAAGGCCGTTGTATCCGACCGATCGAGGGACACCATCGTCAGCCGTCGACGAGCGTCTTCGGGGTCCGGCAAGAACGCGAGGTAGTAGTCGAGCACCTCGGGGGCCACGGGCATCGAGGTGACAAAGACGATCCGCAGCGCGGGGTTGCGAAGCCACAGGAGCAGGCAAAGTAAACGCTCTTCATAGCGAACGATGCCGACGATCTTGCGCAGCTCTTCGGCAGGGAACGTGATCGAAGGAAGGACGACTATCGTTCCGTGGGTGAGATCGGAGATGCCGTGGTCGCTCAGATGAACACGGAGATCGTCCTGTAGCTCGGCGAAGTTCCGCCGTCTGAGCGAGTCGCGCATGCGTCAGGGTAGCCGGACCGAACGGACAGTTTCCCCACTTCCCTCATCGGGTAGCACGACAACGTCGGGCAAATCACTAGCGGGAGGTAGATCAATGGCGAACGAGGAGACAGGTGGCGTCGTAAAGATCACCGAATTGGTCGGGAGCTCTCCAAACTCCTTCAGTGACGCCGTGCGTAACGCGGTGAAAGAAGCGTCGAAGACGATCCGCGGCATCCAAGGAGTCGAGGTCATGTCGTCGAACGCATCAGTGAACGACAGCGGAGAGCTGACGAACTATAAGGTCAACGTAAAGATCGCGTTCCTCGTCGAACGCTAGAACAAGAACGACACAGGAAGCATCGCGGCCCGGCTCAGCCGGGCCGCTTTTTTCTTTCAGCCGAACAACGCGCCTGTGATCGATAGGGCCCCGCCCTGACACATGAAAAGCGCGATCAACGCGAGTGCGCCGCCCGCCATCGTCAGGTTCTTCATGAAGTGGATCTGCTGCTGCTGACGTTGCTGCGCGTCGTCGAATCTCCAGAACGGATGCATCAGGAGCGCTGTCGGGATCAGGAACGCCACGATCAGTGCGGCCCCCAAGTCGCCAAAGATTCCAAGAGCCACCATGATCGCCCCTCCGAGGAGCATCACTCCGGAAACGGGAACAGCCGCGGTGGCGGCCGGGACACCCATCTGACCCGCGTACTCGGCCATGTACTTCCGTTTCGTGATGTGGTTGATGCCCGATGAGACGAACATCACCGAGAACATGATCCGCGCAATGAGTGCAACGATCTCCACGGTTCCCTCCCGCTGATTTACTTGACTTGCTGTACGGGCACAGATACCCGAGACAGCCAGGCACGAAACGGAAGAACCACCCAAAAGGGCTATTGGCACGACAGCCTCTGCAGCCGACCATCGAAGCGTGGACATAGGGAAACCCGAACGCGTCGTAGTCGTCGAGCCGGCAGAAAACCCAGTACCGAGGGAAAAGCCTGAGGTTCCCGAGCCGGAACGGGAACCGGAGCGCGTCTCGATCCCCGCGTGAGCAGATAGTGGCGATCCCACCGATCCCCGATTCGCCGACCCCGATCGTCGGCTACCGCGTGTGGGGTCTGCGTTCCGATGGGCTTCTCCAAAGCACCTCTTCGGGGTTCACGTCGGAGCCCCCCGTGTGGATGCCGTTCGAGCCTTTTACCGCGCGCTGCTTAGCGCTGTCGCCGTGCGCAGAAGCGGTCCCTTCGCTAGAGCACGGCTGCGGGATCCACGCCTACACCGGGCTGGACCCGGCACTGAAGTGGGCGAAGGCGATGCCCGCAGAGCGAGCCGTCGTGGTTGGGCGCGTCAGGTTGTGGGGACGAGTCGT
>JALZGD010000020.1:0-11341 GCA_030861205.1 Actinomycetota bacterium | reverse complement strand
GTCGCGTAGAGGGTGGCGAGCGGAGCGGGCCTATCCCGATGCCTTCTTGACAGTCATCACACGACGCAACCGAACGATCGACGCAGCGGCACTCAGCGAGCTCGCAAATGTGTACGCGGCAGTGTCGGAAAGCTCTCCGATCCACCCCTGACGGCCCATCGTCAAACAGGACACGTCCGCCTTCGTAACATCACCCGATGTCCGAACCCCTGGCCATCGATATCGCGACGGCACGGCGCGGCGCGGTTCGGAAGCAAGCACTCGCCGACGCAGCGCGTGCGGCCACGCACAAGGCGCTGATGGACGTCACACGCAAGATCCGGTGCGTGCAGGTCGATCCGATCTCGGCGGTCGCTCGCACTCAGGACATCGTGATGTTCAGTCGACTCGGCCCTCGTTACAAGCCGAAACAACTCGCGGACGCGACCTTCAAGCGCAAGGACCTATTCCATTACTGGGCGCACGCGGCATCGTTGGTATTGACCGACGACTTCCCGATCCATAACTGGATGATGCGGACGTGGCTGCGTCGTCGCGCGGCGGGCGGAGGGCGCGAGCAGCAGTTCATAAGGGACAACCAGTCGATGCAGCGCCACATATTGAGGCGGCTGCGCACCGAGGGCCCTTTGCGCGCCCGCGATTTCGAAGTCAAAACCGGTCATGCATGGCGCTCGAGCGGTTGGACCGGCGGCCAGAATCTCGGACGCATCCTCGAGTTCCTGTGGATCCAAGGCAAGATCGCGATCGTCGGGCGCCAAGGAGTGGACCGCATCTGGGGCCTTGCCGACGAGTACTTCCCGGAGTGGACTCCTCGAGAGCGATTGTCGGAGCGTGAGGTGGTGCGTCGCTCGGCGATCATCTCTCTGGGCGCGCTCGGAGTCGCTACACCGAAGCAGATCTCCCAGCACTTCACACGTAACCGCTACCCCAACCTGAAAGCGATCCTGGACGATCTTCAGCGCAGCGGCGAGATAGTCCCGATACGAGTGGCGGGCGACGATGGCACATTGCCGGGTCATTGGCTCGCGTTGGCGTCCGACGTCCCGATGCTCGAGGCCGCAGAGCGCAACGGGTTCGAAGGGCGGACCGTCCTTCTTTCGCCGTTCGACAACCTCATCTGCGATCGAGCTCGTACCGAGCAATTATTCGGCTTCGAGTACAGGATCGAGATCTACGTGCCTGTGGCCAAGAGGCGTTACGGCTATTACGTACTGCCGATCCTTCACGGCGACAGGCTGATCGGCCGAGTCGACTCGCGCTTCGACAAGGCACAGAACGTCTACGAAGTTCACAACATCTATGCGGAAGCCGACGCTCCGCGTGACAAGACAACCGGGAAGGCGGTTCGCGCGGCGGTCGACTCGATGGCAGAGTGGCTCGGCGCCGAGCACATTCGATTCGGTAGGGCAGAAGCGTGGGCGTCCTCACTTCGTTGACGGCAGAGAGTGGATGAAAGCGATCGACGAGATCGACCAAACAGCCGGCTGGGTCCGCTCCGCCGAGAAGGTCACGGTGTTAACGGGTGCAGGCGTATCAACCGAGTGCGGGATCCCGGACTTCCGGGGTCCCAACGGTGTGTGGACCAAGGATCCCGACGCCGAGAAACTCTCGCACATCTCCTATTACATGAACGATCCGTCGATCCGAAAGCGCGCGTGGCAGCTGAGACTGAATCATCCGGCGCGACACGCGCAGCCGGGCCGCGGCCACCTGGCGCTTGCGGAGCTGGAGCGGATGGGTCACGTTCACTACTTGATCACGCAGAACATCGACGGCCTTCATCTCAAAGCCGGATCGTCGCCCGCGACCCTCGTCGAGATCCATGGATCGATGCGCGAAGTCGTGTGCATGAACTGCGGCGAGCGTGCTCCGATGGAGAAGGCGTTGGATCGCGTTCGCGCGGGCGAGGCCGATCCCGCTTGCCGAACTTGTGGGGGGATATTGAAATCATCGACGATCTCGTTCGGTCAGAACTTGGTCGCGGAGGACTTGGAACGAGCTCAGCGCGCCGCTATGAACGCGGATGTCTTCATAGCGGCCGGCACTTCTCTGACGGTCTTTCCCGTTGCGCAACTGCCCCAGCTCGCACTCGGAGCGGGCGCGCGGCTCGTGATCTTCAACGAAGAGCCCACTCCGTATGACAGCCGGGCCCACGCGATCGTGCGCGGCTCCCTTGGCGAGACGCTTCCGAAGTTAGTCGCCGCCGTCTCCCATTAACAGGTACGCGAATCGAACAGCTCGCTCGATATCGCTCCCGTACAGCGTCAAGTTCGCGCGAGCAGCTTGGCTTGCTCTCGATCTCTCCAGAAGCCCCACCCCCTCTCGACCCGCACCTTTTACGAAAAAGACGCCCGTAAGGCCGCGTGCGCCGCTCCCGAGAGAGCCAACGACGAATAACGTCTAGCGATGAGGCTTATCGGGTGGCTGATGGCACTCGCGATCCTCGCGATTCCGCTGCTCGGCGCTTGTCGCACGACGCCGCTGGAAGCCGTTTGCGTGGCTCGGCATCCAAAGCTCAGCGATCTAAGCCGAGAACCGAAGGGCCGAAGCATTCGGAGTAGCCGTCAGTAGGGGATCCGCGCGATCGACACAAGTAATGATCAGTGCGTGGCGGGACCAGGATTCGAACCTGGGTAGGCGTACGCCGGCGACTTTACAGGCCGCTCCCTTTGGCCACTCGGGCATCCCGCCAAGGACGGCACAGGATAACTGGCGCGCTCGCAACTCTGGCGACTGCGGACGACCGCGAAGGCTAGGGCTCGGCCGGGACTTCCTTGATCACCGACGAGCCATTGGATCCGGTGTCGCCGCCCTCTTGCCCCGAGTGCTGGCGCAGCGTCGCGGCGCTCACCTGCTCGGTGAGATCCGACTGGAACGTCGTCTCGGCGAGAGCAGCTTCCATCGCGAGCTGAGCGAGCGAAAACGGCCCGGTAGTCGAGACGGTTTGAGTCGTCGTGGGCGAAGGCGCACCGAGCTCGTCGGTGAACGGAACCAACGTGTCGCCGAACCTACGAGCGACCGTCAGCGTCCCGATCTGCTTCACGTGCTTGGCCTGCACCGTGCCGACAACCCCGGTTGCGTGACGGATCGCGTCGTGCAACCACATCAGGAGATGACTCAACGGATTCTTCGCCGTCGAGTGATCCGCTAAGTACCAGCCGAAGTGAACGTGTGTGGGACCGCCGACGGCGTCGCCCGAGTTACCGCAGTAACCGATGACGTCACCGGGCTCGACGTGCGATTCGCTCGGATGCTGCGTCGTGTTCCATCCCGATAGGTGAGCGAAATACCAATAGCTGCCGTCCGACCGATACAGTCGTGCGACGTTTCCACCGAGACCGCCCGACGCATATTCGATACGGCCGGGATCGGTCGCAAGCACCGGCTCGCCATACCGACAGAAGACGTCTTGGCCCTCGTGTTGGCGAACCTCGCCGGGGGCGGGGCCATAACGAGGGAAGTGCCACGAATCGATCCAGTCGGCAGGACCCGCAAGGATGAACGGCACGTACACGCGCTGGATGATCTGGTCCTCCGAGACGCCCAGCGCGCGCAGTTGTTGAGCGACGGCGACGAGCTTGTCGGTGGTCCATGAACCCGGAACCCTGAGGTAGCCCTTGGGGTGACCGAGGCCACCCTTGTTCTTCTTGCCTGCTTTGTTTCCGGCTTTTCCCGCTTTGTTGTTGCCTCTTCCGCCCTTGCCGCCGGTCTTGCCGCCCTTGTTGTTGTGATCGCCACCGTCACCACCGGATCCACCTTTGTGGTCGTTCCCGCCGCCATCGCCGCCTCCCCCGTTGTCGGGAGGTGGCGTCGACTCGCTCGGCTTCGGTGCAGGAGATGACGGCTTCGGGCTGTGGAAGACGTCGGGGATCGTCGGGGTCGGGACGACCTGGCCTATATCCCCGCGCGACGACGCGTGGGCACTCGGCCACACGAAAAGGCTCGCGGCGACCATCGCGATGACGATCCCGAGCGTTGCCCGGGCTAGCTTGCGCACTTGGCTACCCTCACCCGCATCCTGACTTCACCGCCGGCACCGCACCGCAGCCGGGCGACCACTCTATGACAAACGATTCTCGGGCAACCGCGTAACGCCTGGGCCCGAAGAGTCGCAAGATCTCGCTCTCAAACCGCCTGCAGAACCACCCTATTTGTCCGGTTTTCGGGTGCCTATGGCCCGATTGGGTGGTTTCTTCTAGTCATAGAACGGAATGGGAAGCAAGAGCCGTCACGATCGGCGGGTACACGAAGACGGCGAACAGAGCGAGCACGACTGCGCCCATCGCAGCCCGCAAGAGATAGGGGACCTCGACGGCGGTCGTCTCTTCGGGGGGGTCGAAGAACATCCGCTTCACGACCGCGAGGTAGTACCACGCCGCGATCACCGAGTTCACGCCCATCACAACGGCGAGCCAGTACACGTGCGCATTGATAGCCGCGAGGAAAACGAACAGCTTCGCCCATAACCCTGCCATCGGCGGAGCTCCCGCAAGAGAGACCAAGAAGGCCGCGAGCATCGTGGCCAGAGCAGGGCTCCTCTGCCACAACCCGGCGTAGTCGTCGATGAAGTACGAACCTCCACGACGAGCGAACCCGACCGCTGCTGCGAACGCTCCGAGATCCATTACGCCGTAGATCGCGAGATAGATGAGCGCGGACTTGAGCGCTTGCGCGTTCGTCGCGGCCCCCGGTTTGACGAGCGCGAACGCGACGAGCACGTAACCGGACTGTGCGATCCCCGAGTAAGCGAGCAGGCGAATGATGTTGCGCTGTCTCAACGCGATGAGGTTGCCGATGCTCATCGTCAACACGGCAAGGACCGCGAACGCCGGGCGCCACGTGTCCGACACGCCGGGGAACGCGACAAACATCAGGATCAGCAGGCCGACAAAGCCGCCGATCTTCGACGCGGTCGACAGAAACGCGGCGACGGGCGACGGCGCTCCTTCGTAGGTGTCGGGGGCCCAGAAGTGAAACGGAACCGCAGAGATCTTGAACGCGAATCCGACTACTACGAAGAAGACCGATAGCGCGACGATCGGTTTATCGCCCGTCGATGCAAGCGCGTGCCGGATCGCATCCAACTGTGTCTGACCCGTCACGCCGTAGATCAACGACATGCCGTACAGCATCAATGCCGTCGACAGCACGCCGAACAAGAAGAACTTCAACGATGCTTCGTTAGATCGAGCGTCTCCCTTTCTCAAGCCCGCCAGGATGAAAGCCGGGACGCTGATCAGCTCTATCGCGATGAAGATCGAGATCAGGTCGCGCGCGGAAGCCATCACGACCCCTCCGAGCAGCGAGCACAACAACAAGAAGTAGTACTCGCCTTGCGGGTAGCGACCCGAGCGAAAGTAGTGAAACGAGATCGCGAGGACGATCAGCCCGATGATGCAGAAGAGACCTTTGAATAGAAGAGCGAACCCGTTCACTTGATACGCACCCGACAAAGTCAGACGGTCTCCACCGCCGATCAGGGAGACGACTGCGGCCAACGTGCCGAATATGCCTGCGGCCGACAGCGGCATCGCAAGCCACTTGGCGTCGTCGGGCAAGAACAGGTCGGCGAGCAGCACCAGGAACGCCGCGCCGGCGAGCACGAGCTCGGGCGAGATCGCGTGCCAGTCGACGGGCGAGTTCACCAGATGGAGCGTGATGCCTTGTGCTAGAGGCATGGCATCACGTGAAGATCCCGATCAGATGCTGGACCGCGGCGTCCGTCGTGTGCAAGACCAGCGACGGGTAGAAGCCCGCGACGATGATCAGTAACAACAACGGCGCCCACGCGACCCACTCGAGAGTGGCAACGTCGCCGATGGGGCTCGCCGCGAACTTCTCCGGGATACGCCCCAAGTTCACTCGTTGGATCGTCCACAGCAGGTAGCCGGCGGTCAGAACCGTCCCGATCCCGCCGAACACCATGAGCACGCGGAACAACGGCACGCTGAGCCCGGGGGCCGGATGGTACGCGCCTAGCAAGGCAAGCACTTCACCCCAGAATCCCGCCAAGCCCGGAAGTCCGAGGGACGCGATCGCGGCGTAGCTGAAGATCGTTCCGAACTTCGGTATCTGTTGGAGCACACCTCCCAGCGACGCGATCTCCCTCGTGTGATAGCGCTCGTGGATCGATCCGGCGAGGAAGAACAACATGCCGGTGATCAAGCCGTGCGCCACCATTCCGAAGACGGCGCCGTTGATCCCGCGGTTGGTCAACGTTGCGATACCGAGCATCACGAAGCCCATGTGGCCGACACTCGAGAACGCGATCAGTCGTTTCAGATCGGTCTGTGCCAGACAGCACAACGCTCCATAGATGATCGCGATGACCGCGAGCACTCCGATGATCGGCGCGTAGTTAATCGCTGCCTGCGGCAGGATCGGGATAGCTATGCGGATGAACCCGTACGTCCCCATCTTCAGAAGGATCGCCGCCAGAAGAACCGACCCGACGGTCGGTGCCTCGGTGTGGGCATCCGGTAACCACGTATGGAACGGCCACATCGGCACCTTGATGGCGAAGCCCAGGAAGAGGGCCAAGAACGTGAGGTTCTGGAATCCCTCGCTGAAGAGCGACCCGTGCATGTCGCGCAAAGCGATCATGTCGAACGTGTGCGCTTGGAAGTAGACGGCCAGGAACCCCAACAGCATGAAGATCGAACCGAACAGCGTGTACAGGAAGAACTTCACCGACGCGTACTGCCGCCGCGGCCCTCCCCAGATGCCGATGATGAAGTACATCGGGACGAGGACCGCCTCCCAGAAGATGAAGAACAGGATCAGGTCCAGCGCGATGAAGGACCCGTTCATCCCCGTCTCGAGCAGCAGCACCAGCGCGAACAGAGCCTTCGGCTTGCCCGGGTCGGGCACGTGCCACCACAGGTAGATCATGCAGAGGAAACACACGAGGAGCGAGAGCTCGAGCAGCGGCAACGACATCCCGTCGACACCGATGTGGTAGCGCGCTGCTATCTGGGGGATCCACTTGTAGTTGCCGCCCAGCTGCATGTCGCCCGCGCGCGAGTAGTCGAAACGGAACAACATCAGTACCCCGACTACTAGGGCAAGACCGGCGAACAAGGTTGCGATCGCTTTGATCGCCTTCTCTTGTGCCGACGGCCAGAACAGGATGATGACCGCGCCGACGATCGGAAGGAACGTCGTGAGACTGACGCCCCAGGTATCGACCCACTCCATAGAGTCCTAGCCCCCTCCTATATCTGTGTGATCGCCAGCACGGCGACGAATATCGCGGTCGCCGCGAACAAGATCGCCGCGTACCTCTGGATGTTGCCCGACTGGATGTACTTGAGTAGCCCTCCGGTCACGCCCGTGATACCCGCCGCGCCGTTCACGGCGAAATCGACAACTTGCTGGTCTACGTCTTCGTACGTGAAGTCACCCAGCGCCACGGCGCCCTTACCCGCGCTGTTAACGACACCATCGAGGATGTGTTGGTTGGTCCAGTACGCCGCCTTCGAGAACACGTACTGGATCGGTTTCACGATGAAGCCCAGATAGATGTCGTCCAGGTAGTACTTGTTCTCGATGAATCTGTAGAACCAAGCGAACGGCCCACCGAGGATGTCGACCTGCCACCGTCTCTTCTCGAACAGCTGCCATGCGAGCCAGACGCCGAAAAGGGCGATCCCGACAGAGATGACGGGAAGGATGATGTTGTACCCGAGATTGAACCCGGGGTGCTCTTCGCCCGGCACATTGATCCAGTTCTTGAACGGCCCGATGATTGGGAACCCGATGAACCCCACGCCGATCGTGGCGATCGCAAGGATCCACAGCGGAGTGACCATCGAGCCGGGGCTCTCGTGAGGCGTCCCATGCCCCCTGTATTCGCCCCAGAACGTCTTGATGCAGGCGCGTCCCATGTAAGCCGCCGTGAGGAATGCCGTGACGATCGCCGAGACGAACACGATCCACGCGGTCGCTTGCGTGCCTGAATTCGCCGAGCGCAGAGCCTCACCGATGATCTCGTCCTTCGAGAAGAACCCGGCCAGGGGGAAGATGCCCGCGAGCGCCGCGGATCCGATGATGAACGTCTTGAACGTGTGCGGCATGTACTTCCTCAGCCCGCCCATGTCGGACATGTTGTTCGAGTGCACCGAGTGGATCAGTGACCCAGCACCGAGGAACAGCAGAGCCTTGAAGAATGCATGCGTGAACAGGTGGAAGATTGCCGCGGTATACGCGCCGACACCCAGCGCCGCCATCATGTAACCGAGCTGCGAGATAGTCGAGTACGCAAGGACCCGCTTGATGTCGTCTTGAACGCACGCGAGCGCAGCCGCGATAACCATCGTGATCGACGCGATGACCGCGACGACGTCGAGAGCCGCATGGGCGTTCTGGAAAACGAGGAACATGCGAGCTACGAGATAGATGCCGGCGACCACCATCGTTGCCGCATGGATGAGAGCCGATACAGGCGTCGGACCTGCCATCGCGTCCGGCAGCCAGACGTGAAGCGGGAACTGCGCAGACTTTCCGACGGCTCCGCAGAACAGCAACAGCGCCCCGGCCGTTAAAACCGTCTGCGAGAGCTGCCCCGACTCTGCGGCGTGATTCAAGATTTGGATGTTGAACGTGTGCCCGGCGATGAACAACACGAAGATTCCGAACATGAAGCCGATGTCTCCGACGCGCGTCGTGATGAAGGCCTTCATCGCCGCGGAGGAGTTCTCCTTCTCCTCCCAGTAGTGACCGATCAATAGATAGGAGCAAACCCCGACGCCTTCCCACCCGATCAGCATCTGGAGCAGGTTGTTCGCGATGACCAGGAACAGCATCGATGCCGTGAACAGCGACAAGATCGCGTAAAACCACGTGTAGCGCTTGTCATCGTGCATGTAGCCGGTCGAGTAGATCTGAACGAGCAGCGAGACGGTCGTAACGACAACAAACATCACCGCGCAGAGAAAGTCGAAGCTCATTCCGAACTGCAGCTTGAAGTCGCTGTTCAGAGTGAACCAGGTCCACGAACGCTCGACGGCAACGTGGGTGCCGACCAAGTTGAGGAACCCGATCATCGACATGACCCATGCCGCTGCTATGGCCGCGATGCCGATCGCGTGCCCGTGACTACGCGTGCGCTTACCGAAGAAGAGGATCAGCACGAATGAGACAGCCGGTAACAGTGGGACCAGCCACATCGTGCGGCTGACCGCGCCGGCCTTTATCGCTTCCGCTGCAACGTTCACTGCATCACCACTTCATCAAGGACAGCTCGTCGACATCGACGTCCTGTCGATTTCGGAAGATCAGGATCACGATCGCGAGCCCTACGCCGACCTCTGCTGCAGCCACGGCGATCACGAACAACGCAAACACCAAGCCGGCCACACCCTGAGTCTTGAACATCACGGCGAACGCAACCAGGTTGATGTTCACCGAGTTCAGCATCAGCTCGATCGAGAGTAGAACGAGCACCGCGTTGCTCCGTGCGAGGACGCCGTAGACACCGATCGAGAAGATCAACGCGGACAGCACCAAGAAATACGAGACGGGCATCTAACACTCCGTCCAGTCAGCTGGCTGATGCTTTGCGGCGCGGAGAGCAAGCATGGCAAGGCCGCAGCGGAGGAACGCACTTGGAAAGTGCGTGACGGAGCGAGAACGCAGCCAGGCGCCACCTGTCCGCCCGCAAAGCGCGGCGGACCTGGCTGGTCGGGGCGTCATACGTCTCTCCGAGCGATCACGACGGCACCTACGAGCGCAGCCAGGAGCAGTACCGACACGACTTCGAAGGGCCACACGTACGAAGAGAAGATGACGTTCCCTATCGTGCCGGTTTTGGTCCCCTCGGCATGGGCGAGCGTAAGGCGATGCCCTTTGAAGGCAGTGACCATGATCCAGGTCATCACGCCGAACAGAGCTCCGGCGCACAGCGCAGCCAAGAGTCGCTGGTCGTTGTCGAAGTTCGCCTTGCCGATCGGCGCGCGAGTGAGCATCAACCCGAACAACATCAGAACGACGACGGCGCCGACGTACACGAGCACTTGGACCCAGGCGACGAACTCCGCCAGCAGCAGAACGTAGAGCCCTGCGGCCCCCATCAAAGTCGCCACTAGATACAGCGCCGCATGGATCACGTTCCCGCTGGTGACGACGCGCAGCGCTGCGAAGGCCATCACGACCGCAAGCGCCCAGAAGACGACTTGCTGCCACGTCTCAGCCATCCGACCCTCCAGTCTGGTCGGTCTCGTCGGGCGCAACGGGGCCCTGCTCGGGCTGGGGCTCGACGGCTTCCGGTGCACCACTCGGTGTCGGCGGGATCTCTTCTCCCGAAACCGGCGCGCTGGGGACGGGATGCTCGACGTGCATCGGAGTAGGGCCACGCTTGATGCCGCGCTCTGCCTTGACGCGCGCCACCTTCGCGCGCGCTTCGGCAACCTGGGGCGACGAGCCTTTCTCGCGCTGCTCGGCCAGCACTTGTTGATAGACCTGTTCGGGGTCTTCGGTTCTCTCCAGCGCAACCGGATGAGGTGCCTCATGGGGGACCTCGACGTTGGGGCCGGGCTTTGCCGGTTCAGGTCTGGCAGCGGTCGGTTGTTCCGCAGCCTCGGCGGGCGGAGCCTGCGGCTCGGCACGCTTGTCGGAAGCATCGGGAGCTGCGGGTGCACCCGTCTCGACCGTCTCCTTGGCCATCACTGCCGGCTTTTCGACCGGCGCTTCGGACTCGTCGGTCGTCGGCTTCTGCGCCGCCTGGTCGCGCTCGGGCGGGGGGACGGATTCCGCCGGGCGCGCCGCTTCCGTTGCGAACGAGCCGGCCTTGGGGGCGGACTCGGCCTGCTGCGGACGCTGTTCGACGGCGGACGCCGTGGTCGTCGGGGGCCGCGCCCCGGTCGCTTCGACAGTCGCTTGCGGAGTGGACGCAGGCTTCGCCGCAGCCGGAGGGACCGCGGGCTTGGCGGCGGCTCCGTCCTCCTGACCTGGCAACAGCGCGCCTTCTTCGAGCGGAGGCGGCGGAAGGACCGAAGCCATCCAGTCCGACAGCTTCTCCTTCTCGTGCGTCAGTTGCCTGATGTCGTATTCGGAATACTCGAACTCACGGCTCCAGAACAGCGCGTCGTACGGACACACCTCGACGCAGATACCGCAATACATGCACAACGCGTAGTCGATAGCGAAGCGATCTAGCACGTTTCGCTTGCGCGGTCGGCCGCCCTCGCGCTTCGGCGGCAGAGTCTCTTTGTGCGAATCGATGTAGATGCACCAGTCGGGACACTCGCGCGAGCAGAGGTAGCAGACTGTGCAGTTCTCCTGCTTGAGGGCGATGACGCCCCGCGTGCGCGCAGGCAGGTCGGGCTTCTCGTCGGGGTACTGC
>JALZGD010000339.1 GCA_030861205.1 Actinomycetota bacterium | reverse complement strand
CGGACGAGTTGTCGCGGAAGGCGATGCTGTAGGGGTTGATCCCACTGTCGATGAGGGCGACGACCGTGTGGACTTTCGGCGCTGCTTTGGCATAGGCCGCAGAAGGCGCCATCGCGGGAGCAACGGTCGCCGCGAGAAGGCCCGCAAGCAGAGCAATGAAGAATGTTCTTGGCCCGCTCATCAACCGGACTATTCGCCACCGCTGGGCGGGTCTCCTCCAACGGCGACGGAGCCTCGCACCCGCGATCGCCTCGAAGAAGGCCGTCCGCTTGCAGCGAGCTGTCGACGGTCTAGCTAGCGGGCCGACGGCTTTCGTTGACCAGGCGGTTCACCGTTGGGACGAGCTCGGCCATACGCGTTTTGGGCACGAACGCGTCCGCCCACGCAATGTCGTCGCCGGGCGCGAGACATCCCGATATCCCGATGATCGGCACGTCGACCGACTTCCGCATGTAGCGCGCCCCGGTTCGACCATTCATCCAAGGAAGGTTGAAATCGAGCACGATCGCGTCGGGGTGGATCCGTCGCGCTTCGAACGTTCCCTCCGCCGCGTCCTTGGCCTCGTAGATGTCGCCGAACTGTCCGCTGTCGGATAAGAGGCGGCGGACGAGGCGTCTTATCTGGTGATCGTCGTCGACTATGAGGACACGAGGCTTCATTTCCCCTCCTTTCGGTGGCCGATCGGGCTGAGGCCCGTCGTCTAGCCCTCTTATCGGCATCGTTTGAGATGCACGTGATCGTCAACCCGGGTGGAATCCGTTTAGTCATCCACTCCTTCATGTGGCGCGTAGGCGGCCGGCGGGACTAGTCCCCCCCAATGACCAATAAAAGGGCGAAATGCTCCTTTTACGTATTTGTTATGCCCCGAATACAACCGACAGTTAAGGCGACGGTATGCATAAATGCGAGATCACGTCTGCAAGGCGTGTTGCCGGAGGTTCGACGATGTCTGTCGAAGACGACGAGACGAGCCGCCGACTGGCAACGCGGATACTCGAGGGCGACGATCACATGGTCGTCGAGGCCGGCACCGTCGCCGAAGCACGCAGTCTGCTCAAGACGGTCGACTGTGGGATGGCGCTTCTCGACATGAATCTCCCGGATGAGTCCGGTATGCGCTTCCTCGCAGAGCTTCGGGAGAGCAACCCGCACGTCGCAAGCATCATGGTTACGGGTGAGGATCGGCGCGAGCTCGCCGAGGCTGCGCTGGAACACGGCGCGTACGGATACATCATGAAGCCCTTCTCCCGGAACGAGCTCTTGATCCAGGTTTCCAACGGTCTGCGTCGTCGTCGATTGGAGCTCGAGCAACGCTCTACTCAGGCTCAGCTCGAGCGCATGGTCGAAGAGCGCACTCGTGAGCTCTGGAACAGCAACATCCAGCTCGTTCAGCGCGAGGAGCAACTGCGGCTCGCGAACGAAGAGACGATCCAGCGGCTGGCTCTCGCCTCGGAGTTCCGCGACGACGACACGGCCCGCCATGTGAAAAGGGTCAGTGAGTACTCCGCCCTGATCGCTCGTCTCGTCGGATTCGACGACGAGCAGGTTTCGCAGCTGCGACTCGCAAGTGTCTTGCACGACGTCGGAAAGATCGGCGTCCCCGACGACATCCTTCGTAAGCCCGGCGCGCTGACGGATGACGAGAGACGAGAGATGCAGAAACACACCGAGATCGGCTACAAGATCCTTGCCGCGTCGCATTCGGAGCTGCTGGATGTTGCGGCTTCGATCGCCCTTACCCACCATGAGCGGTGGGATGGACAGGGGTACCCGCGGGGCATAGGTGGGTCGGACATTCCTCTTCCGGGCCGGATCACGGCCGTTGCCGATGTGTTCGACGCGCTCAGCACTGATCGGGTGTACCGGAAGGCGTATTCGCTGCCGGTCGCCGTGAGCATCATGAAGGACGGCGCCGGGACGCAATTCGATCCCGAAGTCCTCGGTCTATTCCTTGGCTCGCTAAGTGACGTCATCGCGATCAAGGAAGCCCACGGAGAAACGCCGGCAGCGTGAGATGACGGGCGTTTAGCCGAGCGGCAGCCGAAGTTCTGCCAGCGCCGTCGTCAACTCGCTGATCCGGGTCTTGTCGACGATGGCGTCGGCCCAGATCGGCTTCTCCAGCGATGTCCCGGAAATGGCGATCA
>JALZGD010000135.1:4583-6522 GCA_030861205.1 Actinomycetota bacterium | reverse complement strand
GTATTGAAGCGGCTCACCCCTAGACCGCCGCGCGGCAAGGCTCCGAAGCTCCACGTCGTCGGCGGCTGCCTCCGCAAGCCATCGGGCTTCACGCAGAGCGTTGGGGATACCTGCGGCGATCAGCAGCTCGACGATCTCGTAGTCGACGGCCGACACGTCGTTCAGGATTCGCCCTCGAGACCCTGCTTGCGGTCGCTCGCGATCAGCTGATCGATCATCTCGTCGAGGTCGCCTTCGAGGATCTCACTGAGACGCTGGCTCGAGTATCCGATCCGGTGGTCCGTGACACGGCTCTGCGGGAAGTTGTAGGTGCGGATCCGCTCGGAGCGGTCGGCCGTGCGGACCTGCGACTTCCGTTCTTCGGCCAGTTCGGCTTGACGTTCCTCTTCTTTGATCTGCAGCAGCCGGGCGCGCAGGATGCGCATCGCCTTCTCTTTGTTCTGCAACTGCGACTTCTCGTCCTGACACGCCACTTCGACGCCGGTCGGGATGTGGCGGATACGAACCGCAGAGTCCGTCGTATTGACGGACTGGCCGCCGGGGCCGCTCGAGCGGTAGACGTCGATCTTCAAGTCCTTGGGATCGATCTCGACGTCGACCTCCTCGGCTTCCGGAAGAACGAGCACCCCTGCCGCGGACGTGTGGATGCGACCGCTCGACTCCGTCACCGGTACCCGCTGAACGCGGTGCACACCCGCTTCGTGCTTCAGCCGCGAGTACGCACCCTTGCCCTTCACTGCGAACGTGACCTCCTTGTATCCGTTCACACCGGTCTCGTTCGCGTTCAGAACCTCGACTTTCCAACGATGCTGCTCCGCATAGCGGGAGTACATCCGGAAAAGGTCGGCCGCGAACAAGCCGGCCTCGTCGCCTCCGGAACCGGCCCTTATCTCGACGATCACATCCCGTTCGTCGTTGGGATCCTTCGGGATCAGCGCCTGCTGTATCTCGGATCCGAGACGGCTCAACGTCTCCTGAAGCTCGTGCACCTCGGATTCGATGTAGCGACGCTCGTCGCCGGAGCTCCCGGAGAGCATCGATTTCGCTTCCTGGAGGTCGTCTGCCGCACGCCGGTACCCACGCCATGCTTCTACGACCGGCTTTAGATCGGAATGCTCCTTCCCGAGCGCGCGCAACCTGTCGGTGTCGGACGCCGCGGCAGGATCGGAAAGCGCGCGTTCGACGTCTTCGAAGCGTGCTTCCATCTCTTTCAAGCGACCCTCGGGCACGATGGCTCCGCCAAGCGTCGGACTGGGAGTCCTATCCATCAGGAGACCGCTGCTTGCGGGGACGCTGAGGATGTCGCGTCGAGATCCTTCGTGACGGCCTGCATCGCGGCGATCGCAACCTCGATCTGGTCCAGCGTCGGCGGCTTAGTCGTGATCTTCTGCAGCGCGAGGCCGGGAAGCATCGCGATCTTGAACAACAGCGAGCGCTCATTCCGCGACGCGAACTTGATCACTTCGTAGGAGATGCCGGCGAGGAACGGGATCGCGGCGAGCCTGATCAAGATGCGTGCCCAGAACGTCGGGGTGAAAGCCACGTCCAGGGCGAAGTGAGCGATGATCGTGAGGAACAACACGATGAACAAGAAGTTCGTCCCGCACCGGACATGCAGGGTCGAGTACTTACGGTCGATCTCGGCGGGAACCAATTCTTCGGCGTTCTCATAGGCGTAGATCGTCTTGTGCTCTGCGCCGTGGTACTGGAACAACCGGCGCACGTCCTTGAACTGTCCGATGACGGCCAGGTAAGCGACGAAGAGACCGATCCGCAGACCTCCCTCGACGACCGTGAAGAGAAGCCGCGATGACTTGAGGTCGGTGACGAAATGCTCGATCAACCGCGTCCCGAAGACCGGAAGCACGATGAAGATCGCCGAGAACAGGACCATCGCCACCGTGATGGTCCAGCCGAGTTGCTTGTCGGTCAGTTGTTC
>JALZGD010000135.1:0-4573 GCA_030861205.1 Actinomycetota bacterium | reverse complement strand
CGCCCAGCACGTAGCACCCACGCAGAAGAGGCCACTGCAGCCACGGCCGCCTTTGCGCGAGCGTCGGCAACGGATGTGCCTCGACGGCGATCGATTCGTCCGGGCGACGACACGCGACCGACCACGAACGCGGGCCGCGCATCATCACGCCTTCTAGAACGGCTTGGCCCCCGATCGCCGGACGGCCGGCGGTCGGATGAGAGTGAGGCGCGTCAGCCATGGTTGGTTCGAGCGCGCCCCGCCACGATCAGCTCTGGTCGGCTGCGGGGGCCGGAGCAGCCTCGGCCTTCGCTCCGGCGGGTCGTCTGTTCCCGTACTTGCGCTGGAACCTCTCGACGCGGCCCCCCGTGTCGACCAGCTTCTGCTTGCCCGTGTAGAACGGGTGGCACTGGTTGCACAGCTCGACATGAAGTTCGGGCTTGATGGACCGGGTCGTGAAGGTGTTCCCGCACGAGCAGGTGACTTTGGTCTCGACGTATTCCGGATGGATCCCCTGTTTCATTTGTCGTCTCCCGTCCCAGATCCTTGTTGCGCGTTCTCGCGAGCTTGGCGCGCCCGCTCGTACGCAACAGATGCCTTGGCCATCACGTAGAAGGTCAGAACCAGCCCACCTACGAGCCCGATGATAGTCAGCCACTGCGGCCAACCCAATCCGAACAGCAACTATTCCCCCTTGACGGGAGCCTTGGCTATCTCTCGTAGGAACTGCGCGTTGCCTTGCGTCGCCTTCATCTTGTCGATGAGCAGCTCGAGCGCGCCTCCGCCTTCCAGCGCATGAAGCACCCGGCGCAGCCGCCACACAAGTTGGAGCTCTTCGGGCGTCAACAGCAACTCTTCTTTACGGGTGCCCGAAGCCTGGATATCGATGGCCGGGAAGATCCGCTTCTCGGACATCTTTCGATCGAGCTTCAGCTCCCAGTTACCAGTTCCCTTGAACTCCTCGAAGATGACTTCGTCCATACGGGAGCCGGTTTCGACCAGAGCCGTTGCGAGGATCGTGAGCGATCCACCGAACTCGATGTTTCGCGCCGCGCCGAAGAAACGCTTCGGCGGGTACAGAGCGGTCGAGTCGACACCACCGGAAAGGATGCGGCCCGAAGCGGGTGTCGCGAGGTTGTAGGCACGCGACAGTCTCGTGATCCCGTCGAGCAGGATCATGACGTCCTTACCGGTTTCGACGAGCCGCTTCGCTCGCTCGAGCGTCAACTCGGTGACCTGGATGTGGTCGTCGGACGGCCGATCGAACGTCGAGTACACGACTTCACCGTCGACCGAGCGCTGCATGTCCGTGACCTCTTCAGGTCGCTCGTCGACGAGCAGGACCATGAGGTGCGTCTCGGGGTTGTTGAGCCTGACCGCATTCGCGATCTCTTTCATCACCGTCGTCTTGCCTGCCTTCGGTGGGCTGACGATCATGCCGCGCTGACCCTTACCGATCGGCGCGATCAGGTCGATGATCCGCGGCGTGATCCGACGGGGATCTTCCGGAGTCTCGAGCGTCAAGCGTTCCTGCGGATATAGAGGGGTCAGATCGGCGAAACGCGGACGGTGCTGAGCTTTCTCGGGTTCTTCTGCATTGATCGAATGGATCTTCAGGAGGGCCTGATACTTCTCGGACTCCTTCGGCGAGCGAACGGACCCGGTGATCTCATCACCCTTGCGCAAGTGGAAACGGCGCACTTGCGACACCGATACATAGACGTCCTTGTCGCCGGGAAGGTAGCCGCTCGTCCGCAGGAACCCGTAACCCTCCGGCAACAGGTCGAGGATGCCGGTGCGAACTTCTGCATTCGGATCGTCCTCGGCCTCGAGGTCCTCCCACCGCTCTTCGCGCAGGTAGTGCGGGACGCCTCCTTGGCCTCCGCGCCCGCGTCGTCGACGCCGACCTCCGCGACCATCACGCGGCTCGGCTTTCTCGCGTGGGCGCATGACCCTTTGGTCGCCGCGCCCCTGCGGTCGGCGGCGCTGGTGATCGCCGCGCGTGTCTCGCTCGTCGATCGCACCTTCGTCACGGATCGGCGCGCCGTTCGTTCCTCCGAGCCCGGGCGCGGTCTCGCGCTGCGGCTTGGTGTCTGCGGCCTTCGGCGCGTCGGGTTTCGCCGCCTCCGCTTTCGGCGTCTCCGCCTTCTCGCTCTTGGGCGCGCTCGTCTTCGACGAGCCGTTGGAGCCGTTCTGCGCGATCTTGTCGACGAGCTCGGACTTCTTGAGCCCGCTGACCTTCAGATCGAGCGATTTTGCGATCTCGCGGAGCTCGGCGACTGCCTTCTGCTCGAGCACCGATCGATCGGTCGTTTGTGCCACCTACTGATCCTCCTGATACGAGGGAGGAAGCTCGCCCAGGAAGGGCTTTGCCTTCTCCCAGTCACCTAAGAACTTCTCCATCCCCGCGTCCGTCAGCGGGTGTTTCACCATCGCCTCCAGAACCGAGAACGGCATGGTTGCGATGTCTGCGCCCAACTTCGCCGATTCGACGACGTGCATCGGGTGTCGGAGGCTCGCCGCCAGTACCTGGGTTTGGTAGCCCTGGATCTCGTAGATCTCGCAGATATCGGCCAGGATACGAAGGCCGTCCATGGAGATGTCGTCCAGCCTACCCAGGAACGGTGAAACGATGTAGGCCCCCGCCTCGGCGCAGAGTATCGCCTGAGTCGGCGAGAAACACAAGGTCATGTTCACCTTGATGCCCTCGTCCGTCAGCTTACGGCATGCAGCAAGCCCATTCGCAGTCGTCGCGACTTTCACAATCACGTTGTCGGCGATCTGCACGACGTCGTGAGCCTGCCGGATGATCGTGTCAGTGTCATCCGATGCGGTCTCCACGGAGACGTCTCCGGGAACGATCGAGGCGATCTCTTTCTCGAGCGTCAAGAATTCCGTCTTCTCTTTGACGACGAGGCTGGGATTGGTCGTGATCCCCGACAGGATCCCCCACCGCATCGCTTCACGGATCTCGTCGACATTCGCGGTGTCAAGAAACAGTTTCACGTTGCCCGCTCCCTTCGTGCTTCTGGCGGTCGAGCACTTCGCCCGCCTTTTCCAACAGGTTCCCTTCGATGGGTTCAATCACAACGCCGCGTTGCGTTGCCTCAAGTGCCTTCGCGATGACGAGGTCGATCACCGCAGACAGGGTCGCGTCCAGGTCGTAGTGCTGGATGACCGGCACGCCACGCATCAAAGCCGAAGACTCCATGTACTTCTGGATTCGTCTGATCTTCTTGAACGAGTTGAGGTATCGCTGCATCGGCCTGTGGCTAGTCTCGCGACCACGTGCATAGAAGTGGCTGCGGTGAAGCTCTTCATCGTCGATCGAAACGAGCAGCGGTACAACAACGGCGTTTTCGCTCTCGATCCCGCTCAAGATTCCAGGGACGAGGTGAGCGCCCTCGAGGATCATGTCGGTACCTTCCGAGATCGCTCGATCGATCAACGACTGCGCTCCCACCGACACCGCCGCGGCCTGTTCGCGGAATCCGATGATCAGCTTGTCGCCGGAATGTGGGATCGGCTGGCGCACCGCTCGATCGGCCTCGAACGAAGACGAATAAAGGGTCGGGAACATCTGCTCGGTGAATGCACTCCGCAGCACCTCTCGAACCGCGTCGGTCGAAACGACTCTCGTGATTCCAAGGCGCGTCGCGAGTTGCGTCGCGATCGTGGACTTGCCGACGCCGGTCGCGCCGCCGATCAGGATGATCAGGGGGATGTCGAGTCGCGCAACCGATTCCCACTTGATGTAGTTCTCGGCATAGGAATCTCCCGCCTCGCGACGGAGCACTTGAAGCGTCAGGTCGCGCAGATCCTCGGACGAAACGCGATCGCGATCGAGCGCAAAGAGCTCCTGCTCGACCTTGTTCGCGACGGCATACGAGCTCGCCGGTCCAAGGCCCGTCGCCATCAGTGCGGAAGCAGTCAAGCCTTTCGAATACGGAAGGCCGTGCTCGCGCTCCGAGATGAAGATGTGCTGTCTGCGCCCGTCCTTGGCCGGCATCGTTATCCGCCGAACCTGGTCTCGGCGAACTGGACGACGCTCGCGAACGCCGCATCCGCGTCATCGCCGTCGACGCCGACAACCTCGTTGCGCATGTACACCACGTCGACGCCCGCATCGAGAGCGCGTCGCGTCGCAACGTCGATCCCAGCCGCCTTTATCTCACAAAGCAGCACGTCGGCTTCTCCGATGTGGGCCAACTCGGCCTCGAGCCTCGGGCGATCGGATAGCGAATGTGTCATACCCACCACTCGGCATTTCTGCGTCTCTTGCAGATGACGCGTAATCGATTCTCCGGCCGCTTCAGGTGCAGTCGTGGCGACGAAAACGTCGGCCCCCTCGACTGGTCGCGTGGGAGCTGGCCGGAAGACGGTGCGAACCACCTCGAGATCACCCAGACCCCTATCTCTCCTGACACTGAGCAAGCACTCGCGGAGCACAGAGGAGATCGTGGAGATCTGGGAAGGAGTCCCGAAAGGGTTCTCACACATAGTAACCACTACCAAGTCCGCTAGCAATAACCGGTACGGCCCGAGGTAACCGAGCAGATATTCCGTTGGGATCGATGAAGGGACGACCATGACC
>JALZGD010000134.1 GCA_030861205.1 Actinomycetota bacterium | reverse complement strand
GGCCCGGCAGTGCCCGCTCGACCTCGGTTCCCTTATCGTCGAACATCGCACGCACGCGACCCCATGCCGCACCCGCCAGCAGCGCGTCCCCCTGATACAGGCTGCCTCGCTTCACGAGCACCGTCGCGACGGGACCTCTCCCCTTGTCGAGGTGCGCCTCGATGACGCTTCCGCGAGCGTGCGCGTCTGCATTGGCTTTGAGATCGAGCTGCACGTCTGCCGTGAGGAGGATCATCTCGATCAGCGAGTCGAGACCCGTGCGTTGCTTCGCCGACACGTCCACGAAGACCGTGTCGCCCCCCCATTCCTCGGGGAGCAGGCCGTGATCGGACAATTGCTGCCGGACGCGCGTCGGATCGGCTTCCGGCTTGTCGACTTTGTTGACCGCGACGACGATCGGGACGTTCGCTGCTTTAGCGTGATCTATCGCCTCGATCGTCTGGGGCATGACGCCGTCGTCCGCGGCGACCACGAGCACGGCGATGTCGGTGACCTGCGCGCCTCGAGCTCGCATCGCGGTGAACGCGGCGTGGCCGGGCGTATCGATGAAGGTGACATCGCGACCGTCGTAATGGACCTGGTACGCACCGATGTGCTGCGTGATCCCACCGGCCTCACCCGCGGCGACTTCTGTCTTGCGGATCGAGTCGAGGATCGCGGTCTTCCCGTGGTCGACGTGGCCCATGACCGTGACGACGGGAGCGCGCGTGATGATCTCGCCGCCTTCTTCGTCCTCCTCGTCGTCGGTGTCTTCGAGCTCGGCCTCTTCCGCCGCCGGGTCGATGACTTCGGCCGTCACGCCGGCCTCTTCCGCGACCAACAGGACCGCTTCGTCCGACAGCGATTGCGTCACGGTCACCATCTCGCCGAGGCCGAGCAGGATCTTGACGATCTCGGCCGGCGAGCGTCCGAGCTTCTCCGCGAGCTCTTGAACCGTGATCCCGCGGTGAACCTTCACCACATCCGAGGCGGCAGGAGTCGCGTCCTCCGCGGCTCCGGCGAGTGCGGAATCGGGATCTTCCTCTTCGGGGGCGACGAGCGGGGCGGCCTCGGCGTCCGGTTGCGGAACCGGCTCGGATACCGGCTCTGCCTTGGCTCCCTTGGGTGCCTTGGGTGTCTTGGCTGTCTCGGGTGCCGGCGTGGCCGGTGGGGGAACTTCCGCGACGGGAGCCGCGCCATTTCCCATCTCTCTGCGCACACGATCTGCCAGCGACTCTTCGATCGTGGAGGAGTGGCTCTTCACCGGGTTACCGATCGTCTCGAGGTACGCGAGAACCTCTTTGGACGTGACGCCCAACTCCTTCGCTACCTCGTGAACCCGTGGCTTAGCCATCGCTCTTCCTCTTTCCGGCTTCCTCTAGCAATCGCTCGGTGAGGCTCTCGGTCACCGAGCCTCCTTTCAGCCGGCGCTGAAAGCCCCCCTGCGCCACGGCCTTTTCGATACATCGCGGATCACGGCACACGTACGCACCGCGTCCCGCCCGGTCGGGCCCGGTATCGAGCCCGATCGAGCCGCCCGGATCGACCGCGACCCTCAAAAGCTCGTCCTTTGGACGCTTCGTCCGGCACGCAACGCAGCTGCGAACCGGGCGCTGGGCCGCCATTCTATTCGGCCGGCTGCGCTTGCTCCTCTGGAACCGCTGCGCCCTCGGCCGGCGCGGGCTGCTCCGTCTCGACGTCCTTGCGCATCTGCGACTCGGACTTGATGTCGACCCGCAATCCCGTGAGGCGTGCGGCCAGGCGAGCGTTCTGACCCTCCTTGCCGATCGCCAACGACAGCTGGTAGTCCGGGACGATCACGAGGGCCGTATCGCTGCCGGGCTCGACGCGGACCTCTTTGACTTTCGCAGGCGAGAGGGCGTTCGCCACGAAATCCCGAGAGTCGTCCGTCCACTTGATGATGTCGATCTTCTCGCCGCGAAGCTCGTTCATCACCATCCGGACCCGGGCCCCCTTCGAGCCCACGCACGCGCCGACGGGATCGACGTTCGGATCGTTGCTCGACACCGCGATCTTCGATCTGTGACCCGGTTCGCGCGCAACGGCCTTGATCTCGACGACGCCGTCCAGGATCTCGGGGACTTCGAGCTCGAACAGACGCTTGATCAGACCGGGGTGCGTTCGCGAGACGATGATCTGAGGGCCGCGGGCCGATTTCCTGACCTCGACGATGTAGGCCTTGAGACGGGCTCCGTGCTCGTAGCGCTCGTGCGGGATCTGCTCCGACGGGGGCATGAGCGCCTCGGTCTTGCCGAGATCGAGGATCGTGTACCGGTGATCCTGCTGCTGCACGATCCCGGTGACGATGTCGCCTTCCCGTCCGGAGTACTCGCCGAACGTGATGTCGCGCTCGGCTTCACGCAGTCGCTGCAGGATTACCTGCTTCGCGGTCTGCGCGGCGATGCGGCCGAAGTCGGCCGGCGTGTCTTCCCATTCCTTCAGCACCGTTACCTCTTCGGTGTCGGGATCGACTTCGACATCCTGCGCGTAGACGGTGACCTCTTCCGTGTCTCGATCGATCGTGGCGCGCGCTCGCCTGACGTCGAGGTCGGCATTCGTGACTTTGAGGTATGCCTGAGCGAGGGCTTTCTCGATCGCGTCGACCAGCGTCTCGAACGAGACGCCGCGCTCGCGCTCGAGCTCCTTGAGCGAATCGAGTGGGATCTTCATCGTCATCGCCTCACCCTCATTTCCACGAGAACACCGTTCGAGCCGACTTGATCGCCTCGAACGGCACCTCGACCTCCTCGCTCGCGGTCGAGAGGATCACCGAAGCGTCCTCGACGCGTGCGATACGGCCCTCGATCCGATTGCTGTTGCCTACGAAGGGCGTCTTCGTTTTCACGACCGCGTCCTTGCCGACGCTGAGCTCGAAGTGCTCGCGCGACCTGAGCGTCCGCTCTAGTCCGGGCGAGGACACCTCCAGCGTGTAACGGCCGGGGATCGGGTCCCTCAGATCGAGACCGCGCGAGATCTCTTCCGATACCTGCGCGACGGTGTCGAGGTCGAGGCCGTCATCGCCATCCACGAAGACCCTCAGCACCGAGCCACGAGGGCCTCCCGACAGCTCGACGTCCCATAGCCGAAGGCGCCGGCGACGAGCGACCGCCGCGGCCAGGTCGGTGACCTCCTCGAGCGCAGCCATCGACCCCTCCGCCCCTCGTAGAAAAGCCCCTTCTGCAAGGGGCTCCAGTACACGAGCTAGTCTTCAGTCGAACCAAACATCCTGCTCAGCGGCAGGTTTTCGATTTTAGCACCATCTAAGGGGGCGGCATGGCGACGAAAGGGAGGAAGCGCCGCACGCGGCGTAAGAACAAGGCGAACCACGGCAAGCGCCCGAACGCGGGACGCAAGTAAATCCGAGCAGCTAGTAGGCCGGCATCTCGCCCGAGTCGGGGGCGCGATCCAGACATACCGGGTCGCACGCGGCGTTCACACCGTCTTTGCTCTTCGCGACGAGGCCGAGATGCCTGCTCTTCATCTCCGGTAGATCGAACGGGAAGGTCACCTTCGTGGTGCGGGCGTTCTTGCGTTTCGCTTTGATCGGCTCGTAGTTGTTCCCACTCTTCTTGCCGCGCAGATCCATGTACAGCTTGTTCGAGCGGCACACGAACTTGCCGACCAGCTCGAAGTCTCCGTCCTTGCCATCGTCGAACAGCCACTTGAGGTAGGCGTCGCGGCCCGGCTTCAGGTAATTGCACGAGAACCCTTCGTACGTCTTGATCGTTAGCGTGCCGGTCGAATGCCGCGTCCCGTGATAGGCGATCGTGGCGATGTCGAGGAACCCGCCGGCATCGTCGGGATCGGTTGCGGACGAGCGAGCGCCGAGTGCCGGGGCCGCGCTGATCACCGCCACTAGGACACCGAGGGCGAGGGCGATCGAACGAGCACGAGCGCGGCTGTATCTCATCGAGGCGGGCCCATCGTAACGGGAATGGTGGCGGCTCTCCGGGCCGCCCCTTTCAATACGACCGGTCCGCCCTCACCGTCGCCGCCCGCGGCGCGGATCTCCGCGGCAACGCGCTCGGCCTCTTGGAGCAGCGACTCCACCAGCCGATCGTGCGGGACCCATCCGATCTGCTTTCCCTTGGAGAAGAGCAGTCCGCGTCCGGGCCCGGCAGCGATCCCGATGTCGGCATCGCGCGCTTCTCCCGGGCCGTTGACCTCGCACCCCATCACGGCGATCTGCATGGGCGGGAGGTCCATCTTCTCGATCGCGGCTTCTACTTCTTCTGCAAGCTTGAAGACGTCGAGCTCTGCACGTCCGCAAGAGGGGCATGCGACGAGGTCGAACGTGTCCTGTCGGAGACCGAGGGATTGCAGGATCTGTTTTCCGACCTTCACTTCTTCGACGGGATCGGCGGTAAGCGACACCCGGATCGTGTCGCCGATGCCTTCGGCCAAGAGCGTCCCGATGCCGATCGCCGACTTGACGATCCCCTGCTTCGGGGTGCCCGCCTCCGTCACGCCAAGGTGTAGCGGGAGATCCGTTTTCGACGCGAGCGAGCGGTACGCGGCGATCATCTCGGCGACGTTCTGGTGCTTGACCGACACCTTTATGTCTTCGAAGCCGTGCTCTTGCAACAGCGAGATCTCGTACAGCGCGCTCTCGACGAGAGCATCGGCCGTCGGCCGTCCATATTTCTGGATCAATGACTTGTCGAGCGATCCCGCGTTCACGCCGATCCTGATCGGGATGCCTCGTTGCTTTGCGGCATCGGCGACTTCCTTGATGTGTTTCGGGTTCCGCATGTTGCCGGGATTCAGACGCAGTCCGTGCACCCCGGCCTCGATCGCCATCATCGCCAGCCGCACCGAGAAGTGGATGTCGGCGATTATCGGTACGCCGCCTTCTTGGACGATGGTCGGAAGCGCCTTCGCATCACCTTCGTGAGGAACCGCGACTCGCACTATGTCTGCGCCCTGGGTGGCGAGAGCGTGGACCTGGACGAGCGTTGCCTGAACGTCGTCGGTCTTCGTCGTCGTCATGGACTGGACGGAGACCGGTGCGTCGCCTCCCACTGCGACTGAACCGACGTGGATCTGACGTGATCTGCGGCGTTCGATGGTCACGGCCTAAAGCCTAGCCGCCGCGTCTTTTCGCTCAGAACGGCAGTTTTATGGGGTGCGCGATGTTCAGATACAGAACGGCGACGAATAACAGCACGAAGAACGAGATCACGGCAGCCGCGAGAGGGATCAGTTTCCGCATATCGACGGTTCTGTTCGTGATTCTTTCGAAAACGAGGACGGCGAGGTGACCGCCGTCCAGGGGCGGCAGGGGCAGGAGGTTCATGAGCCCCACGAAGACGGTGAAGCCCACGATCAGCGCGATGAGATCGAGATACCTCCCCTTCTGCACGCTCTGGCCGGCGATCTGCGCGGCTCCCACGAGACCTAAAGGTGAGTCGCGAGTGTCGGTGGTTGCTTGCGGCGTCGTTATCTGATGCCACAGCTCGCCGCCGAACACCATCGAGAAGACACGCCCGATCCCGACCACCGAGTTCGTCGTCAGATCCCACGTCCGCGCGCCGGCGTCCACGAAGCCACCACCCACACTGAAGACGCCGTACTCGGGCTCGGGATTCACACCCAGGAACCCCTTGAGTGTCTCGCCCTTGCGGGGTGCCCGCAGTTCGCCCCCGGGAGGAGCGTAGGCAACGATGTCCGTCCCCCGGAACAGCGCGCTTCCGAGGGTCACTGTGACGGTCCGCGTGTCACCATCGTGTTCGACCGTGAACGTCCCGGCGTCGTTGGGATGCGCACGGATATAGCTGCGGATCTGTCCCCAAGAATCGTGCGTGTCGTTGCCGACGCCGACGATCGTGTCTCCCGGCTGGAAACCGTTCAATGCGGCAGCCGTCGGCTTGCCGTCGAGCTCGCGCTGGACCTCGAGGATCTTGTTCGACGCTCCCCCGGTCGGATAGCCGAGCGTCATCGCCGTGATCCACAGGATCAGGAACGCAACGATGAAGTGCGTCCCCGAGCCGGCGACGAGCACCAGGGCGCGTTGCCAGCGCGGCTTGTTCGGATACGACCGTTCCTCGTCCTCCGGGGGCACTTCTTCGTACGGATTCATGCCGACGATCTTCACGAAGCCTCCCGCGGGGATCGCCTTCACGCCGTACTCGGTCTCGCCCTTCGTGAAAGACCACAGTGTCGGACCGAAACCGAGGAAGAACTTCGTCGCCTTGAAATCGAATGCTTTCGCGACGAGGAAGTGACCGGATTCGTGAATCATCACGACGAGGAGGATCGCGACGACGAAGATGATGATTCCGAGGCTCATACGCCCGTCCTCGCTCGCTTCGCAACGAGTTCGCTTGCGGCGTCGCGTGCCCACGCGTCGGCGGCAAGAACCGACTCGAGCGAGGTCTCGGGGGCCGGTTCGTGCTCCTCGACGACCTTTCCAATCACTTCCGCGATGTCCGGGAACGGCAATTCTCCCCCGAGGAACGCAGCGACCGCGATCTCGTTTGCCGCATTCAACACGGCGGGCCACGTCCTGCCCCTCCGGCCCGCTTCGTAGG
>JALZGD010000338.1:593-2157 GCA_030861205.1 Actinomycetota bacterium | reverse complement strand
GGCTCTCGGGGATCAACAACGAGCTGCCGCTGGCGATGGCGGTGGAGAAGCTGATGGAGCTCGAGGTTCCGCCGAGGGCGCAGTGGCTACGCGTGATCCTCTGCGAGATGAACCGGATCCTCAACCACTTGATGTTCTTCGCGTCGTTCGGCGCCGAGCGCGGTGCGATCACCCCGACGTTCTATGCATTCCGCGAGCGCGAGGACATCCAGTTCGCGATGGAGATGGCGACGGGAGGCCGGATGCACTTCGGGTTCTTCCGTCCCGGCGGTTTGAAAGAGGACCTGCCCGCCGGCTTCCTCAAGCAAGCTCTCAAGGGCGTTCGCCAGGTGATGCAGAGGTTGCCCGACTACGAGGGCCTTCTGACGGGCAACGAGATCTTCAAGCAGCGGACGATCGGCATCGGGGTCTTGTCACAAGACGACGTGCTGTCTTACGGCGTCACCGGCCCGATCGCTCGCGGCTCGAATTTCGATTTCGACGTGCGCAAGGACGAGCCTTACCTGGTCTACGACCACTTCGACTTCGACGTTCACTCGGCGCCGAACGGCGATTGCTTCGACCGCTTCTGGGTGCTGGTGCACGAGGTCGTCGAGTCGGCGCGGATCGTCGAGCAAGCGATCGAAGGTTTGCCGGCCGGCGGTTACATGGGCAAAGTTCCGCGCGTCATCCAAGCGCCTGCAGGTGAGGTCTACATCCGCACGGAGAACCCACTTGGTGAGCTGGGCATGTACCTGATCTCTGACGGAGATCGAAAGCCGTACCGGTTGAAGCTCAGAACACCGTCGTACTCCAACGTATCGGCGCTGCCCGCAGTGCTCCGCGGAACGCTCGTCGCCGACATGATCGCGATCCTCGGGTCGTTCTTCTTCGTCCTCGGAGACATCGATCGCTGATGCACCACGTCATCGCGGGCACGCAACTCTTTGCCGACGTCCATCTGAACCCGTGGGTGATCCTCGCGATCAAGGTCGTCGTCATCCTCAGCTTCGTTCCCGTGGCCGCGCTGACCGGCGGCTATGCCCTGCACAAGGTGATGGGTCACCTGCAGCACCGCGTCGGGCCGATGTACGCGGGCGGCTTCCACGGATGGGCCCAGACGCTCGCCGACGGGATCAAGTTCATCTACAAGGAAGACGTCATCCCCGCCGCGGCCGACAAGCGCGTCTTCAAGCTCGCGCCCATCATGGTGTTCGTTCCGATCCTGATGCTCTACCTCGTCATACCGGTCGACAAGCGACTGGTGGTCGAGAACATCGACGTCGGCGTCTTCTACCTGCTCGCCATCGGCTCGGTGTCGACCATCGGCGTCTTGATGGCGGGATGGTCGTCCGCGAACAAGTACTCGCTGATCGGCGCGTTGCGTGCAGCGGGCCAGCTGCTTGCATACGAGCTGCCGATCGTCCTCACCGTCGCCTCGGTCGCTATGTACGCTGGGACGCTCTCGGTGAGCGGCATCGTCGAGAAGCAGCACTGGCCGCTGATCGTCTGGCCTCCCGGTCTCGGCCTGCTCGCGTTCTTGATCTTCTTTGCGGGGGCAACGGCCGAGATGACGGTGCCGCCG
>JALZGD010000338.1:0-583 GCA_030861205.1 Actinomycetota bacterium | reverse complement strand
GAGTACACCGGGATGCGGTTCATCTTCAGCGTGTTCTTCGCAGAGATGGGCCACATGATCGCGTTCAGCGGGATCGCGACGGCTTTGTTCCTCGGCGGCTACCGCCCGATCGTACCGGTTCCCGGTTTCGACAAAGTCCCGGGTCTCATCTGGTTCTTCGCCAAGCTGTGCTTTGTCGTGTTCCTCTTCCTGTGGGTGCGGCCGACGTTCCCGCGGCTGCGCGAAGACCAACTGCAGCGCTTCGCATGGAAGGTCCTGATTCCGTTGTCCCTCGCTCTTGTCCTGGGGATGGGTGCATGGGTTCTCTACGCATAGGGAGCAATTGAGTGGCGACGACGAATCTCGAAGAGCTCAAGAAGGCTCGGCGCTTCGGCGTCGGCATCGGCCTGCTCAAGGGCCTCGGCGTCACGCTGAAGCACCTCTTCAAGCACAACACGGTCATCCAGTACCCCGACGTCAAACAAGATCTTCCGGCGCGCAGTCGCGGCGTGATCGCGTTGAAGGAAGAGAACTGCACCGTGTGCATGTTGTGCTCGCGCGAATGCCCCGACTGGTGCATCTACATCGACTCGCACAAGGAGAC
>JALZGD010000019.1:8949-16962 GCA_030861205.1 Actinomycetota bacterium | reverse complement strand
GGTGAACGAGCGGCGTCGAGGTGGGAGAGGCACTCTGCCCGGTTGCCGGGAGGGACAGCGACGCCGCGATGAGAGTCCCGGTCACGAGCGCGCCGAGGGTGCGGCGCGGCGAGAGACGGCCCAACGGCCCCACGATAAGGGCGCCGATGGATGTGATTCAGGTTTGGCTGGGGTTCGTGGGGGGCGCTACTTCGACCCGCCGAGGCGGCCGATGCGCTGGTAGAACTCGGAGCCGTAACGCTGCTTGGTGGTCTCGCCACCTCGCTTGCCGCCGATCTTGCCGATGCGGCCGAAGTGGTCGTCCCCGTAGCGTTCCTTGGTCGTGCGGCCACCTTTACGACCGGCTTCCGCGCGAGACATCTTGGGTGTGGGTTGATTGATGGGTTGTTCCATGACCACCCCTTTCCTTGCGACTGACCCCCAGCACACGTTTACGCATATCGCGCATACCCGGCACTTCGCCCCCTCAAACGAGGCGAGCAACCGGACAACTTGCTCAATCGACCCCCGCGGCGTGCCGATTCAAATGAGGTCCGTCCGATGGCGAGCTTGAAGGATCGATGGCAAACGTCGACGAGTTCCTCAGGTACTTAATAGAGAAAAAGGCATCTGACCTGCACATCAAGGCAGGCGGGCCGCCCTACATCCGCGTCACGGGCGCGCTTATAAAGACGGACTTCCCGCCTCTCTCCGCCGCCGACTGCGAACGCGTAGCGATGAGCCTCATGACAGACGAGGCCGTCGAGCGATTCAAGCAACGCGGTGAGGTCGACTTCGCCTACTCCGTCCGCGGTCTCGGGCGCTTCCGCGTGAACGTGTTCCGGCAGCGGGGGAGCATCGGGATCGCGTGTCGCCACGTCCTCCCGGGGAGCCCATCGTTCGAGACCCTCGGCCTTCCGCCGGCCGTGCGGATGCTTGCCGAGGAGCAGAGAGGTCTGTTGCTCGTCACCGGCCCGACGTCTTCGGGAAAGACGACGACGACCGGAGCGATCATCAATCACATCAACTCGACTAGGTCGGCTCACATCCTCACGATCGAAGACCCCATCGAGATCCTGCACGCCGACCGCATGGCGATCGTCAATCAACGTGAGGTGGGCATGGACACCGACGACTTCGCGGTGGCTTTGCGCAGCGCGATGCGTCAGGACCCCGACGTCATCTTCGTTGGCGAGATCAGGGACACCGAGACGATGAAGACCGCGTTGCAGGCTGCCGAAACCGGCCACTTCGTCGTCTCAACGCTGCACACGACCGACGTCTCGGAGACTGTCAACCGCATCATCGACTTCTTCCCGCCGTACCAGCAGAAGCAGACGCGTGTGTCGCTGGCTTCGTCGTTACGTGGTGTGGTCTCACAGAGACTTCTTCCGCGGCGTGACGGCAACGGGCGCATCCCGGCCGTAGAGGTGCTGGTGATGAACGGACGCGTCCACGACCTGATCATGAACCCCGACCAGACCCACCTTTTGCGGGATCTGATGGCGGAGTCGTCCTTCTACGGGATGCAGACGTTCGATCAGTCGTTGTTGCATCTATTCGGCTCGGGGTTGATCAACCTCGAAGACGCCAAGAAGGCAGCGGCGAACGCTCACGACTTCCAACTCGCGCTTCGCCGTGCAGGGCTTCAGCCGGTCCACTAGCTAGCCGAGCGGTGTCTCGCAACACGTAGGGGTTCCTCGTTCGCTCTATAGGGTGAAGGCATGGACCCCCGTCGCGCCCGAACCACGTGAGCCGCGCGCAGGCGATGGACGTCGCGGGGCTGCTCGACGAAGGTTCGACCGTCTTCAAGATCGCCGATCTCTTCCGGGACGAAGGCCACGAGCTCTACCTCGTCGGCGGCCCGGTGCGAGACATGTTGCTGGGCAGGCCCCACGCCGACCTCGACTTCGCAACAGATGCAACTCCGCCGCAGACGCGGTCGGTGATCCGGCCGATTGCCACGAACATCTGGCTACAAGGCGAGGCCTTCGGGACGATAGGCGCGCAGATCGACGACGTGCACGTCGAGATCACGACGTTCCGCACCGAGCGCTATGAGCCCGAGTCTCGCCATCCCGAGGTCGAGTTCACCGCGGACATCGTCACCGATCTGTCGCGTCGCGACTTCACTATCAACGCCATGGCGCTGCGCCTGCCCGAGAAGGAAGCCGTCGACCCGTTCGATGGCGTCTCGGACCTGCGCGCTCGAACGATCAAGACGCCGATCGACCCACATCTTTCGTTCACGGACGATCCGCTCCGCATGTTGCGCGCGTTCCGCTTCGCCTCACAACTTGGGTTCACCATCGACGGCGACGTCTTGGCGACGATCGCGGAATTGAAAGACGCTCTGCGGACGGTCTCCGCAGAGCGCGTCAGGGACGAGCTCTCGAAGCTGCTCGTAGGTGACAAACCCGGTACCGCGCTGGAGCTCGCCGCCGACACGGGGATCGCCGACATCTTCCTGCCCGAGCTGACGTCGTTGAAGCTGGAGCAGGATCCCGTGCACAAACACAAGGACGTCTTCCATCACACGCTCGCGGTGATCGAGCAAACGCCACCTGAGCTCAACCTGCGGCTCGCGGCTCTCTTGCATGACATCGGCAAACCCAAGACACGCCAGATCACTTCGGAAGGAGTGTCCTTCCACCACCACGAGGTCGTCGGCTCTCAGATGGCCGCGGGGAGGCTTCGTGCCCTTCGGTTCCCGAACGACGTCGTGCACGACGTTTCGCAGATCATTTACCTTCACCACCGTTTCCATACCTACCGTCTCGGATGGAGTGACGCCGCGGTGCGTCGTTACGTGCGCGACGCCGGGCCGCTGCTGGGAGACCTCGATCGGTTGGTGCGCGCCGATTGCACGACTAGGAACGACCGGATAAGAGAGCTCGCGGCGAAAGAGGAGCTCGCCAGCATCCGTCCAGATCTCGACGGGTTCCAGGTCATGGCCTATCTCGGGATCGGAGGTGGCCCGGCAGTAGGTGAAGCACTCGAGCATCTGTTGGAGCTGAGGCTGGAGGAGGGACCGTTGGGCGCCGATCGCGCCTACGACGAGCTCGACGCGTGGGCTCGAAGTCGCGGCATCGCACCTGCCGGGCGCCGGGTCGAGCCCAAGGCCAAGAAGTCCGCGGAGGGGGTCGAGTGAGCGCCGCGCTCCCACATCCAGGGACCCCGTACTTCGAAGACCTCGCCGAGCATCTCGGCGCTGCGTACCTGCGCTACAGCTTCACCAAGGGAGCCGACCAAGAAGTCGCGTTCCTGTTGGATCTGCTCGGGTTGGCACCGGGCGCACGAGTGCTGGACGTGGGCTGTGGCCCGGGTCGCCACGCCGTCCCGCTCGCACAAGCAGGCCTAACCGTCATCGGCGTCGATGTGTCACGGAAGTTCCTCGATCTGGCCGCCGACAAAGCGCGTGCCGCCGGCGTCGGAGCGGGGTTCTTCGAGGTCGATGCTCGTCAGATGCCTTTCGACGGCGAGTTCGACGCCGTTATCTCGATCTGCCAGGGAGCGTTCGGCCTCATGGGCCGTGATGACTCGCTCGTTCTTCGGCGCATGACAGAAGCCGTGAAACCTGGGGGCCGCGTGGTGGTTACTGCGTTCAGTTCGTATTTCGAGGCGGCCCATCGCCGAGAAGGTGTGGCCTTCGATGTCGCAGAAGGAGTGGTCTACGAGCGCACCGAGATCAAAGACGAACAGGGCCGAACGAAAGAAGCCGATATGTGGACGGGCGTCTACACGCCGCGCGAGTTGAAACTGTTGAGCATCGGTGTCGGACTGATCCCAGAAGCGGTGTGGTCCGTCGAGCCGGGGAATTTCGCGCGCAACGATCCGGATCTCGATCATCCCGAGTTCATGCTCGTCGCCACGCGGCCCCCCGGAGAACGCCGCACGGGCGACACTCCTACCTAGTCGGGCGAAGCGGTGGCCGCCGCCGCACTCGAATGCAGTGGGCTACCCGCGATCCCTGCTCTCGTCATGGCGCGCGACATCACTGCAGCGACCAGCAGCGTGACGATCCCGAACATGATCAGCAGCGGCCGGAAACTGACCACTCCATCGAAGCCCAGGATCACTGCAGCCGCACAGACGCTGGCGACGTTGTAGAGGATGTCGTAGAGCGCGAACGCACGGCCGCGGTAATCGTCGGGTAGCGCCTCCTGGATCTGCGCGTCTACGGCTACCTTCGACACGAAGCCGCCGAACCCCCCGATGAACGTCAGCGCCAGCACGGCGGGGATCGAAACGATCCCACCGAGGAGCGCGATGCCGACGCCGGAAAGCACGAATCCGAGCGTGATCAATCCCGCTTTGCTGAAGCGTCGTCCCAATCGCGGCGCGGTGAGAGCGCCGACGAATGCCCCGACGCCCGCCATCGCCAGAGCAAAAGTAGCCGAGTTCAGCCGTCCGGAATGCGCGGCTTCGGTTTGATGAGGGAATTCCTTCTTGATCACTAAGAGGGCCACGATGACGACCGCGATCCCAAGCATGCGGAGGATAAAGATCGCGATCAGGGGAAGCCGAGCGCCAGGACGCCCCCAGATCGCGCGTAACCCTTCGTGCAGTCCGCGAGCAACGCGGCCGAGCGCGTTTCCGATCGTGTGAGCCGCGCGGTGCGCGAAGGGAGCCGACAGCCACCACCCGAGTGAAGCCGCGGACAGGTACATGGCTCCGGCTATCGCGAATGCTTCGTGTTCCGTGAGGAACTTGATCAGCTCGATACCGAGCGCGCCCCCGAGCAGCGCCGAGATCATCCCGCCACCGCCCGATATGGAGTTGCCGGGAAGGAGATGGCTCTCGTGCAGCACCACCGGGAGCAATGCTCCCTTGGTCGTAAGAAACAGGCGGCCGAGACCGAGCAAGAGGAGGACCGCGATGTAAAGAGCGATATGTCCGGGGAACGCGTGCCGCCACAACGGGATCGTCAATAGCAGCGCGCCGCGGACGAGGTTCGTCCATACGACGAGCGAACGGCGCGACCAGCGATCGACGAAGACGCCGAGGAAGGGAGAAAGCGCCGAGTACGGAAGCAGCGTGAGCGCGAACAGCTTGAAGACGACCCACGGCGTCCCGGCGTTGAGCGGCTCCAACACGAGGATGTCGGCGAAGACCGCTTGCGCCATGCCGTCGGCCGCCTGGCCGAGGAACTGCGCGCCGAGCAGCAGGCGGAAGTCGCGGGATTCGAGGAGCGCGCCGAACCGCTCTTTGGTAGACCCCACGAAGCTATTTTCGTCCACGGGGCTCCGCGCCCCGCGCGGTCTACAGGTTTCGGCGGATTGCGGGAGCGACGTCGAGCGAGAACCCGTTCGAGCGGTGTCCGTTCGTTACGGGTTCCTCGATGTCGAGCGTGACCGCATCTGCGATGAACTGCTCGACGAGATCGTGCGCTTCCGGATCCGTGTACTGGACGGGCGGCGACTTCATGAAGTAGGCGCTCGGACCGATCAGCGGGCCCCCGATGCCGCGGTCGAGCGCGAGCTTGGCGCACCGCACCGCGTCGATGACAACACCGGCCGAGTTGGGCGAGTCCCACACTTCGAGCTTCAGCTCGAGCGAGATAGGAACATCTCCGAACTCGCGTCCCTCGAGGCGGATGTACGCCCACTTGCGATCCTTCAACCACGGCACGTGATCGGAGGGCCCGATGTGGATGTCCTCCGAGTCGATGCCGTTGTTGATCTGCGAGGTCACCGATTGCGTCTTGGAGATCTTCTTGGACTCTAGGCGATCTCGTTCGAGCATGTTCTTGAAGTCCATGTTCCCGCCGAAGTTCAGCTGGTAGGTGTGATCGATGACCACACCGCGGTCTTCGAACAGTTTCGACAGGACGCGGTGACTGATGGTCGCACCGAGTTGGCTCTTGATGTCGTCGCCGATGATCGGGATGTTGTGCCGTGTGAAGCGTTGAGCCCAGTCCTCGTTCGTGGCGATGAACACGGGCATGCAGTTGATGAATGCGACGCCCGCCTCTAGCGCCTGCTCGGCGTAGAAGCGCGCGGCCTGCTCGGATCCGACGGGGAGATAGTTGATGAGGACGTCGGTTTGCGTGGCCCGCAGGACCTGGGCAACGTTGACGGGCGGCAATGCTGACTCGGTAACGATGTCCCGGTAGTACTTGCCGAGACCGTCGTACGTGTGCCCGCGTTGAACGGTCACACCAGTCTCGTGGACGTCCGAGAACTTCGTGGTGTTGTTCGGCTCGACCCAGATCGCGTCGGCAAGATCACGCCCGACTTTGTTCGTGTCGACGTCGAACGCGCAGACGAATTCGACGTCCGACACGTGATAGCCGCCGAGATCGACATGCATCAGCCCCGGGACTGTTTCTTCTTCTCTAGCTTTTGCGTAGTACTCGACACCCTGGATCAGTGAAGACGCACAGTTCCCCACACCGACGATGCCCACGCGCACCTTGGACACGGTTTGCTCCCCTCTCCTCAAGCGTTCGAGGTCTCAGGACGGGGAGCTTCCGGCCCCCGCCGCTCACTGTTGATCAGTTCTTCGATCCACGCGATGTCGCTTTCCGTAGCGGCCATCCCGTGGCGTTGCAACGAGAGCGAGTACGAGTCGATCCGCTCTCGGTAGTCCTTCAGATTCGCTTTGAACTGCTGGAGCTTGTCCTGGAGGTACGCGCGACGGCGCTCGAGCAGAGCGACGCGGGCCTCAGGCTGGAGATAGCGGAAGAAGGCGAGCTTGAGCGTGAAGTGCTCGGCGTCGACACTCGCGGCAGTCTCTTCGAGCATCGCGAGGAACATCTGCTCACCGACGGGCGTGATCCTGTACTCCGTCTTGCGCCGCCCGGATGTGACCGTCGAGTCCTTGCCCCTGCGGTCCGAAGACGCCTTGCGGGCGGCGCGGGCGAGCGACGATCTCGAGCGCTTGGGCTGCGCTTCGGGAACCTTCTCAACGGCGCCGTCCTTCGCCAGACGCCGGAGCGTGGGGTAGAGAGATCCCCACGACACCTGCCAGAAGGGCCCGAGCATCGCTCCGAGCTGTTTGCGCAGCTCGTAGCCGTGCATCGAGCGCTCCTTGAGGAGGCCGAGAACGGGGAGCTCGAGCATCCCGGGTTGCTTCACAGTGGCGGCTGCCTTTACCTATCGCTTGGTTTAGTTACTTCGATATATCGGTTCGATATATCCGCACGATATCTGCTCTGGACCGCCCGGTCAACTTCTCTGGGTGCGGGCGGCCGGCGTGAGCCGCCGTAACATCTTGCGATGGTCGTTCGAGGACGCTTCGATCCCGGGCGCCCGCCGGCGATCGGCTCGGGCCCGTCGGTCGATTACACGCTCGCCCGCCGCGCCGTGCTCGCCCAGGTCCGCCGCGGGGTCATCGGTACGACGGATGTGTGCGACGCGCACCCCGAACTGCTGCGAGCGGGGAAGAACATCGGCGAAGAGCTCGAGGATCCGTGCCCGATCTGCTCGCACGACACGATGAGGCTGGTCCGGTACGTCTACGGCGACGAGCTCAGGACGAACAGTGGAAGGGTCGTCTACCCGGCGGAGTGGCTGCGCGAGCTGGCTGGGCTCCACGAGTCGTTCACTTGCTATGTCGTCGAGGTCTGCATCGATTGCAATTGGAACCACCTGAGGCGTGCGTATCAACTGGGACGGCGATGGGGGCCGCGCCCGCTCGAAGGTGGTCGCCGCGCGAAAGGCGAGCTCTCACCTCCGTAGCCAACGGATATCAGGCGTGGAACGTGACGCCCTTCGCTAGTGCGACCAGGATCGACGCCTTCAACTTGCTCGCCGGCGTTCCCGCGTCGCTCCACCAACCCTTGATGACATCGAAGGTCAGAGAACCGTCCTTCGCGTACGCGTTGTTCACGTCGGTGATTTCGAGCTCGCCGCGCGCCGACGGCTTGATCGCCTCGATCGCCGGCCAGACGTTGCGGTCGAAGAAGTAGATCCCCATCAGGGCCAGGTTCGAGGGCGGCACCTTCGGCTTCTCGACCAGCCGGACGACCCGGTCGCCGTCGAGCACCGCGACGCCGAACATGGTCGGGTCCTCGACCTCCTTGAGGAAGAT
>JALZGD010000019.1:2006-8939 GCA_030861205.1 Actinomycetota bacterium | reverse complement strand
CCGCGTAGTAGGCGTCGATCGACTCGCCCGCGTCGCCCCAGAAGCCCTCGATGACGTCGTACTCCATGGCTCCGCGATCGACGTACGCGTTGTTGACGTCGGTGATTTCGAGCTCGCCGCGCGCTGAGGGCTCCAGTGAATCGATGATGTCGAAGACGCGGCGGTCGTACATGTAGCAGCCCGTCACGACGAGATCGCTGGAAGGCTCTTGCGGTTTCTCCACGATGCCGTTGATGGTCGATCCCTCGACGTGAGCCACGCCGAACCGGCGCGCGTCTTCGATCGAGACTTGTTTCAAGAGGATCTTCGCCCCCCGCTCTTGTGTCGAGTACGCGTCGACGAACGGCCGAAGGTCTTCTTGATAGATGTTGTCGCCAAGGATGACGACCATGCGGTCCTCTCCGATGAACTCTTTTGCTCGCGCCAACGCGTCTGCGATCCCACCCTCACCTTCTTGCTGCGCGTAGGAGATATGGACCCCGAGGTCGGACCCGTCGCCCAACAGATTCTTGAATTGATCGATCTCGTTCCCGGTGACCAAGACGACGTCGGTGATTCCGGCTCGCGCGAGGGACCGGATCGGATAGAAGACCATCGGTTCGTCGAACACGTCGAGAAGGTGCTTGTTCACGACCTTCGTGACGGGATGGAAGCGCGTCCCCAGGCCCCCCGCCAACACGATGCCCTTCACGCGATCGCCTCGACGTAGTCCTTCAAAGAATCTCTCCAATCCGCTATCGGGAGGCCTAGTTCCTTCGCCCTGTCCAGCGACAGTACGGAATTCGACGGGCGTCGCGCCACGACACGCTCGCTCCCTCGGATGTAGTCCGCGGTAGAGACGCGTTCGAGCGGCGCGTTGATGCCGGCAGCCTCGAGTGCAGCCTGCGCGACGTCTGCCCACGATGCAGGGGGCCCATCACCCGACAGGTGCACGATCCCCGATGCCTCGGTCCGTATCGCATGGACGATGGCTTCGGCAATGTCGACGGCGGCGGTAGGGCGGCCTATCTGGTCGTCGACCACACGCAGAGGGCGACCCGACCGCGCCGCCCCGAGAACCGTTCGGACGAAGTTGCGTCCGTCTCCGTAGACCCACGAGGTGCGGATCACGAGCGATCCCGGAACGGATGAGACGTGTCGTTCTCCCGCGAGCTTCGTGGTCCCGTAAACGTTGATCGGGCTGGCCGCGTCGCTTTCGGTGTACGCACCCGTTTTGGTTCCGTCGAACACGTAGTCGGTCGACGTGTAGATAACGCGGGCGCCGTACCGCGACGCGCTGGAGGCGACGTTCGCGCTGCCGCGATCGTTCACCGCGGCAGCTGCCACGGGATCGGCCTCGCATCGATCGACGTTAGTCATCGCGGCGAGATGGACGACGATCGAGACGCCCTTCGTCATCTGGTCCACTGCTCCGGCATCGCTTACGTCGAGCTCGTCTCGCGTTGCGAAACGCGCGGTTGCGAGCAGGCCGCGCAACGCACGGCCAACCTGTCCCCCGCCCCCCGTGATCAGAACCGTGGGATCTTCGACCACTCGAGCTTCGGGTTGTTCTGGTCGCGGGGCGACAGGATCGGGTCGTCGGTCCTCCACGGGATCGCGAGAACCGGGTCGTTCCAGGCGATGCCGTGTTCGTCGGACGCGTCGTACGTCCGCGTTACCCAATAGATCAGATCGAGATCGGTCAGTGCGAGGAACCCGTGAGCGACTCCCGGCGGGATGTACACGGTCCGCGGATCTTCCGAAGTCATGATCAGCGACCGCACGGTGACCTCTTCTGGCGTTCGAAGGTCGACCAGAGCGACCTGCGCCGTCCCCGAGACCACGTACCAGAGGTCTCCCTGATGAACGTGGTAGTGGAGGCCGCGCAGGACCCTTGCCCTCGAGCGCGAATGATTCGACTGCGCGAACGACACACCGACGTCCGCGGTCCTGAGTATCTCTGCGAACGACCCGCGCTCGTCCGCGTGAACGTCCAGCTGGGCTTCGATCACACCCTCGATCTCGACGGTCATAGCGTCGCCTCCGGTGCATCCGAATAGATCGATTCGGCCTCCGCGCGGAGCGGTTCCCACCACTGTGGGTTACCGCGGTACCAGTCGACCGTCTCCTCTAGCGCGCGGTCGAGATCGAAGATAGGACGCCATCCGAGTTTCCTGATCTTCGACGCATCGACCGCGTAGCGGCGATCGTGTTGTGGCCTGTCGTACTCCGTCAAGACCACTGCTGTCTCGTCGCGACCTGCGGCGCGCGCGATGGCTCTTGCGATATCTAGGTTGATTATTTGTGAGCCTTCCGGAGCAACGTTGAAGACGTCGGACGTCACGCTCCGATCCATCAGGAGCTCTATCGCCGAACAGAGGTCTTGCACGACCATCCAATCCCGCACGTAGCGTCCGTCCCCCCACACGGGGATCGGTTCGCCGCTCAAGGCTCTGATCGTCCACCGCGGGATCGCCTTCTCCGGATGCTGCCATGGACCGAAGCAATTAGTAGGTCGCACGACGACGGCGGGGACATTGTCGAATGCGGCCCGGACGACGTCATCGGCGACGGCTTTGCTGCGCGCGTATGCACTGGTTGCCGCGCCCTCGCCGGGAAGCTTCTGGTCCTCGTTGAAAGGCTCGCCCGGGCACGGTCCGTAGATCTCGTCCGTCGAGACGTGCACCAACAGATCGACGCCGGCGGCGCGAGCCGCCTCAACGACACGCTCCGTGCCCTCGACGTTGGTGCGAAAGAACACGTCCCCGCGATCTTCGCTCCGGGTGACGTGTGATTCCGCCGCGAAGTGCACGATCTTTGACGGACCGACCTCCTTCACGAGCTCCACGAAGGCGGGGGCCGCAACGTCGACGCTGAAGCTGCGCAGCGCGGCGGCTACTTCGGCGCAGCGCCGTGGATCCGCCGCGTACGTCTCGACGTCGACGTTCACCACATCCTCGCCGCGCGCTACCGCGCGCCTGACGAACTCGGACCCGATGAAGCCGAACCCTCCCGTCACCAGGATCGTCACGGCACGCCTACGACGAGCTGCGTCATGCTCCTAGTATCGCCGTATCGAGTTGCGTGCTTCTTCTCGTGAGAGGACGCTGGATGCCTAAAGTCGTGATCACGATGCCCGCGTTCCGTGCAGGTTTGACGCTCGCGAAGACGGTCGCAGACATCCCCGAAGGGGTCGCCGACGAACTGATCCTCGTCGACGATGCAAGCCCCGACAACACCGTCGAGCTCGCTCGATCTCTGGGTATCAAGGTGTTCGTCCATCCGCAGAACCGCGGCTACGGCGGCAACCAGAAGACTTGTTACACGCAGGCTCTTGCCGAAGATGCCGACGTGATCGTCATGCTCCACCCCGACTACCAGTACGAACCCAAAGCCGTTCCGCTATTGATCGCCCCGATCCTCGCGGGCGACGCAGACATGACGTTCGGCTCGCGGTTTGCGGGTCTCGGTGACCCGCGCGGCGGCGGCATGCCGATGTACCGGTTCGTCGGCAACAGACTGACGACGATCCTGCAGAACTGGATGCTCGGGTCGCGTTTCACCGAGATGCACAGCGGTATGCGCGCGTACACGAGGGACTGTCTGCTGACTCTCCCGTTCCTCGCGTACGAGGACGATTTCTCGTTCGACGAACAATGCATGGTTGACGCCGTCACGTCGGGCCTGCGTGTCGTCGAAGTGCCAATTCCGACTCGCTACACGAAAGAGTCGTCCTCGATCTCGATCGTGCGGTCGTTGCAGTACGTCACGAGGGGTGTGACCTACTGCGCGCGCCAAGTAGCGAAACGCGGGCGGCGCGGACGGAACAACCCCGTCGCGTGGAAGTTGCCGCGACCGGCGTCGGCCCTCGGCGTCGGCGCATCGAGCGAGCGAGCCTGTCCGCTGTGCGGGGGCCATGAGCACTCACTGGTCGAGCGAGGTGCGGGAGCGGCAGTAAGGAGCGTCCTCCAGTGCGTGAAGTGCGGGCTGCTGTCGGTCGACAATCCCTCGAAACAGCCCGGTGAGCAAGATTGGACGAATCCCGTGCTGGCGAGTTTCGAAACCGCCCAGCGCGAGTTCTACGAGCAAGTCGTCCGCTATCTGGATTCGTACGTCGTTGACGGGAAGAAGCTCGTGCAGCTCGGATCGGGGCCTGGGATCTTCCTGGATGTCGCGCGCCGACGCGGGTGGGGTGTCAGCGGCATCGACGAATCGGTCGCGGCCGCGGCGATCGCAAGAGAACGCTTTGAGGTCGAAGTGTCGGATGCCGTCGATGCGGTTCCGGCCGGGGTCGACGCGTTCGTGCTGCTCGATCAGATCGCTACCTCGCCAGATCCAGTCGAGGTATTGATGAAGATCAAGGGACTGCTGGCAAGGCACGGTCTGATCGTGTTGTCCACCCCGCTGCCGGCGGAAGGCTACCGACGCGGAGAGCCGATGCCGGCCTGGATCACAACTCAGCACTTCGCGTTTACGCAAGAGACGATGCACGCCTTGCTCAACCGCACGGGCTACCGCATGGTGGGGTGGGAGGTCTTGACGCCCTCCCGACTGTTTGACGGTTCAGTCGCTGCTCGGGGGCTCGCGATCGCGAGGCCGAGCTCGGGTACTTAGCTGCGTTCGCGCGCCGGCGATCACGGCCGGTAGCAGCGCGATCTGGATCGAGATGATCCGGAAGAGGTCTTTCGGATAGAGAAGCTCGATCCACGTCAGCGAGAACACGAGGATCGCCAGCAGTATGAATACCCCGTCGATCGGGCTCGTCACCTTCACCGCCCTCGCGATCCCCAATGCCATGGCTCCGCCGGTCAGGACTAGCAATGGCACCGCTGCGGCCCCCAGTTGCGCCGCGTCTCCTGCCGAGAAGTGTTGCTGCACCGCGAGCGTGATCGCATCGAGGTAGCCGAATGGAGGGAATTCGAAGAGGCTAGCCCCCAGAGGCTTTTGCTGCACGGGCCATTGATGGAAGGTCGCGTGCAGGTAGACGAACCACAGGATCAACAGCGCGGGACCGACCGCGAGCGCCAGCGCGCGGCGGACGAGGTCCTGACGCCGTCGTCCTCGCACGAACTCGATCGCTTCCCAGATCGCAAGGCCTGCAGGGAAGAGCACGAACTGTTCCTTGATGAAGCACAGTCCCACCAGCGCGACCGCGGCCCAAGCGACGCGGTCCCTTATCCACAACAACAACGACATCGCCGCCAGCGCGGCCCCCGCCGTCTCGCTCGTGTCCACGACGAGCGCATAGATCAGACCGGGGTTGAACGCGACGAACAGCCCGGCCCATCGTGACCAGCCGAGCTCGCCGGCGATCTCGCTGGCGGCGCCGGCAGCGATCGCGAGTCCTGCGAAGCCTGCGAGGAGCAGTGCGATCGGGATGAGCGTGGGCCGGCCGAGGCTCAAGATCGAGGCTATCCACCCGTAACCGGGATGCCCGTAGCGATACGCGGACGCGTCGATCAGCGAGTGTTGATCTCCTCGCGCGAGCGGATCGATCGCGATCGTGTAGTAGTAGGTCCCGTCGTAATGGTCTTGCACGAAGTGGAACGACGGGTCGACCTCGCGTATCGCGTTGGCGACGGGCTCGTTCGCTGTCACCCGGACCAGCGACGACGGGCTCCAATCATCACCGGCCAACGACGCGAAAACTGCGAACCCGCCGATCGCCAAAGCGCACAGTGCGCAGGCGTATTTGATGTAGCGGGTTTCCACGAGCAAAAACGTACACTTGGACCGTGCCGAGCAGGCGTCCATACAGCCGCAGATCCCTCGCGGACGGTCGGCCTTCGGGAGAGAGCACGTGAGGCCGACGTTCCGACGCCGCTCGCGGGTCGATGGTCGTAGCCCGTCTCTAAAGCGTCTGATTCGTTACGGCTGGCTCCTTCCGGCCCTAGCGTTCTTGGTCGCGGGGTCCATCCTCGTCGTCACGTACGCCTTTGCCTCGATCCCGCTGCCGAAGGACATTCACCCCGACGCCTCCGCCGAGGTGTTCGACCGCAATGGCCATCTGATCGGCACGTACTCGAACGCGGAGCGCCGCTTCTTGATCGACACAACGAAGCTGCCCGATTACGTGTCGCAAGCGGTCATAGCGTCCGAAGATCGCAACTACTTCAACCACGGTGGGATCGACCTGAAAGGGATCATCCGCGCGGCGTGGGCGGACCTCACCAACGGCCATGTGACGCAAGGTGGGTCGACGATCGCGCAGCAGTACGTGAAGAACGCGATCCTCCAGGATCCCGAACGCACGATCGTGCGAAAGGTCAAGGAAGCGATCCTCGCGATCAAGCTCGAGCACAGGTACTCGAAGCGACAGATCCTGGGCTTCTACTTGAACACGATCTATTTCGGGCGCGGGGCTTACGGGATCGAGGCGGCGTCCCGCACGTACTTCAACGAGCACGCGAAGCAGCTCACGCTGCCCCAGGCCGCGTTTTTGGCCGGGATCATCCCCGCTCCCGAGTCGTTCCAGCCGGACGGCAACCCCAAGGGCGCACGGGCTCGCCGCGACCACGTCCTCGAGTTGATGGTTCAACAGGGATACATCGCGCGCGCTCGAGCCGATCAGGCCGAGCGCGGCCGCGTCAAAGCGGCGAAGTCGTCCAGCGAGCTCGCCCGCCATCAGGAAGCCGCGTACTTCATGGAGTGGCTGCGCAAGGACTTCCTCTATCCCGAATACGGGAGCTGCCTGTACACCTGCGGCCTGAAGATCTACACGACACTCGATCTCTCGTTGCAGCACGCCGCCGAGTCCGCAGTGTCTTCGACCCTTACCGAAAAGACCGATCCGCAGGCGGCACTCGTTTCCATGACGCCGACGGGCGAGGTCCGCGCGTTCGTAGGAGGACGTCAGTTCGATTCCGTGAAAGCTGCGCGCGGTTTCGACTATGCGAGCGACTATCCCGGCCGCCAGGCGGGATCGGCGTTCAAGCCGTTCACCTTGCTGACTGC
>JALZGD010000019.1:402-1996 GCA_030861205.1 Actinomycetota bacterium | reverse complement strand
GGGATATCGACGCAGTCGCGGTTCTCGGGCCGGAGCCCGGTGACCATCATGGACCCCGCGTGCAGCCCGCCGTACGTCGTCGACAACTTCGACGGCGAGCAGTACGGCACGATCACGCTCGACCAGGCAACGACGAATTCGGTGAATACGGTGTACGCGCAACTCATTACGCAGATAGGCCCCGAGAAGGTCGCGCAAACACTTGCAAAGTTCGGCTTCGATCGAAAAGGGACGGATGCACAACGGAAGATCGCCCCGTACTGCTCGCTCGCGCTGGGGTCTCTGGACGTGACTCCCGTTGAGATGGCACGTGCATATTCTGGTTTCGACGCGCAAGGGAAGCTGCCGGCCGTCACGCCGATCGCATACATAAAGAATTCAGACGGCGACTGCCTGAAAGCATTCGTTCCGGTGAAATTCGACTGCAAGTTCGTGGCGAAACCACCACCCGACCAGGTGGCCGACGCGAACTCGACCGCAGTGCTCAGCCAGACGTTGACGCACGTGGTCCAGGGAGGAACCGCGACGGCAGCGGACATCGGCCGTCCCGTTGCCGGCAAGACCGGAACCACTCAGAACCATCAGAACGCATGGTTTGCCGGATACATCCCACAGATGACGACGGTTGTGTGGATGGGATATCCGATCCAACCCGGGCCCGATCACAAGTTCGGGACGCCGCCGAAGGACACAGACGATTTCATCCCACAGATGCAGTACTGCTCGGACACGGCGCTGTGCCGTCCGGTCCACGGACAGACCGTTGTGGGCGGCTTGTTCCCGGCGCAGATCTGGGCGAAGTACATGACGACCGTAGCGGCGTCGATGCCGGTGCTTCCGTTCCCGTTGCCGACGGCTCAGCCCACGAACGTGATGAACTCCGCCGCGCCGGTCGCGAAGCCGTCGCGCAGCGCGCAACCGCAGACCACCGCGCCACCGCCCCACACGACGGCACCGCCACCCTCGCAGCAGCCGTCTCCTTCGCACTCGCCCGGCCCCGCATCATCCCCACCCGGCCCTGTCCCCACAGCGACTAAAAATGGCGAGCCGCCGTGACCACCGAGCCTGAGAGGCGCGACGAGCAGCGAGTCCTGATCGTCGTGATGGTCGTCGCGCTGGTCACCGTTGTGGGAGGTTGGCTACTCAAAGGCCAGTGTCTGCAGCCGTGGGCGAACGGCCATCAATACTCGAGTCTCTGCTACAACGACATCCAGCCCCTGTACGGCATCCGGGGGATACAGCAAGGGATATTTCCCTACATCCACGGATCGCTCGATCAATCGAACCAGCCTGCGAACGGCGCGATCGAGTACCCGGTGTTGACGGGGCTCTTCATGTGGTTCACGGGACGGTTCGTGCACGACGCGAACCGTTACCTAGAGGTGAGCGCGCTGTTCCTGGCGCCGTTCGCGTTGCTGAGCGCGTACTTGTTGACGTTGATGCGCCGGTGGCGCGCTCTGATGTGGGCCGCCGCTCCCTCGATCGTTCTGTACTCGTTCCACAACTGGGACCTGCTCGTCGTGGCTGCAGCCGTCGCCGGGTTCTACATGTGGCATCGAGGTCAACCCGTATGGGCGGCTGTGCTCTTCGGTAT
>JALZGD010000019.1:0-347 GCA_030861205.1 Actinomycetota bacterium | reverse complement strand
CTTCTTGTTGCCGCTCGCATTCGAGCGCATCTTCCACAAAGACTGGAAGAGCGCCATCGGCGCTGCAACGGCCGGCGTTGCCACCTTTGCGCTGATCAATCTCCCGTTCGCACTCGTGAATTTCGACGGGTGGTGGGCGACCTACAAGTTCCATGACCTTCGGGGGCCGAACTACGATGACATCTGGGCCGTGATGTTTCCTCGGATCGGCGTTTCAGACCTGAATCGGATCACCGCGCTACTCACGCTGGCCGGGTTCGTCGTCGTGCTCGGGTACGCGTGGATCAGAGCGCGGGGGTCGGGAACCTATCCATTCGTGAATGCCGCAGCCGCGCTCCTGTGCGTGT
>JALZGD010000337.1:1563-2170 GCA_030861205.1 Actinomycetota bacterium | reverse complement strand
GCTCCTTACAGTTGATCGAAGGCTCGCCGCGCTCCGTCGAGTTCGGTGAGGAGGGCCGCCGCCTCTCGTACGGCGGCTATCTGAAGATCCCGGAGCTGTTGCAGCTGCAGCAACTTCTGTCCGATCCGGCCGCGCACGACGAGTTGTTGTTCATCGTGGTGCACCAGGTCTTTGAGCTGTGGTTCAAGGAGCTCCTGTGGGAGCTAGAGGCGACGCGCGACGCGCTCGACGCAGACCTTGTCGCTCGGGCTCGGCACTACCTCGCGCGCGTCCACTCGATCGAGCGCGCCCTGGTGCAACAGGTCGAGGTCCTCGAGTCCATGTCGCCTCAGGACTTCCTGCAGTTCCGTACGCATCTTGCGCCGGCCAGCGGCTTCCAATCGGTTCAGTTCCGAGAGATCGAATTCATCTCCGGTTTGCAGGATGCGCGCTACCTCGACCGGTTGACGTTCGACGACCAAGAGGGTGTTCGCCTTCGTCGCCGCCTGGAAGAGCGCACGCTATGGGATGCCTTTTGCGGTCTTCTCGATAGGCACTCGTTGCCGATGCCGGCAGACGACGAGTCAGCGCGGCGTCAAACATTGCTGCGGATCGCGCGCCATCGCGA
>JALZGD010000337.1:0-1522 GCA_030861205.1 Actinomycetota bacterium | reverse complement strand
CTACAGCGATCTGTTCGATCTCTCCGAAGAGCTGCTGACGCACGACGAGCTGTTTTCTTTGTGGCGTCAGCGACACGTGCTGATGGTCGAGCGGCAGATCGGCTCGAAGACCGGGACTGGAGGCTCGACCGGAGCGTCCTATCTACGCACGACACTCGACAAACGCTTCTATCCGGAGCTCTGGAGTCTGCGCAGCTACCTCTAGGTCGCGAGAAGTTCCCTCAGAGCGCGAACAAAAGTCGTCTTGCAATCTTGAGGCGGGGGGTCGCCGAGCAGTAAACTGGTTGGGTACCTCGTAGAGGTGAGTAGGCCTCGGCCGAAAGCCACTGCGGGGTACATTTTTTATGTGGGTCACCCTCGTTTTCGTCCGCGGTCCTTCACGAATTGGTCGACCTTCGTTTCCCCGAGCCTCTCCAAATACGGTTTCGCATGTGACTGTCGGTTCGCGGCGGCCCGTTCGGTGCGGCGATGAGCTCTCCGCTCCCGCCACCTCGTTAGCCAGCCCATCAGGTCGCGTCGGGAGACGGTTCGGCTAGGGGCTGGGCTTCGGCATCCATCGTCATCGCGTGGATCACGGCCAGCGCCAGCGATGCGATCGCGGGGATCCCGAGCAACAGCTTGTCGGTCGTGTGATGGATCCGGAAGGCAACAACCAGGGCCCCCGCGTCGATGATCGCGAGGCCGACGCTCCACGCTCGGTCGTAAGCCGCGCCGAAAGCCGCATAGAGCTGAACGACGATCGCGGCGGCGGCGACCTCGAGGCGTTGCGGGATGGGGGCGCCCCCGGCGAGCGTGGCGGCAACCGTGCCGAGGACGATCAACGCCGCTGCGCCTGCGACGATGCCGAACCGCTCCCAGAGGTCGCTCACGGGGCGAGATTACAAAACCTTCTTATGTACGGACCGTTACACAACCGGGCCGGCCGGGCCGGAAGCGACCCCTAGAGGGCGCCGAGGAAATCCGAGACGGCCCGGTTGAAGTCCTCCATCTCCTCGACCATGCAGCCGTGCCCGGTCTCGAAGCTGACGAGCTTCGCTCCAGGTATGGCGGCCGCGATCTCCTCGGAGCCGAAGTACGGGGCGAGCATGTCGGTCTTCCCGCCGAGCACCATGGTGGGACACGAGATCGACGGGAGGTCGGCGAGCGTGTCGTGCTTGTCCATCGCGTCCAGTTGGCCGACCAGCGATGCCGCGGACGGAGCTACGGGTCCTCCGGGCGCGGACGTGAAGGCCGCAACGATCTGATCGATCGCTTCTTTACCGACTTCGAAGAAGCGCGGCGTGAACATCTGAAGCATCGCGATCTCGGCGAGTTCTTGGCTCGACCCGCCTTTGTCTAGGAACCAGCGCGCGAGGGCGTGTTGGCGCCGCATGAACTCGATAGGGCGCGCCCACGTGACGCCAAGGATCAACGCCGAGACGCGATCAGGATGGTCGAGGGTCATCCGCTGCGCGATCGTGCCGCCCATCGAGACTCCAAAGACCACCGTCTTCTCGATGCCAAGGTGGTCGAGCAGCCGTAT
>JALZGD010000133.1 GCA_030861205.1 Actinomycetota bacterium | reverse complement strand
ACCGGGGGCCGTGTCGACCTCGTCGGCGAGACGACATCCCCAGATTTCCCAACGGTCAGAGCGATTCAAGCGATGCTTCTCGGTGGCAGTGACAATTTAGTCATCAGCTTCGATTCGTAGCGTGTCAACGCGATTAGCTGTGTCGTCACGGTTGCCGCTGAAGTCGCAGTCCGCGCGCAGTGAAGGACCGACCGAAAACGGATCTCTACCCCACCCCCTCGAGGTAGCTGTCGCAGCATTGGGTGAGCTCCGCAACGGGGGCGGATGCTTTGGAGAATCCCGTCATCGAAACGATCGGACATGCCCGCGAGGGTCGACGCGAGGAGGATGACGAGGTCACCGAGATCTGTGGTCATGAGCATGCCCCCTCGTGGTCGTCGTCGTAAACGGACCAGTCGCCGATGACGATCGCGTACCACTCTCGGTCCGAGAAGAGAGCCTCGTAACCGATGGTTTCTTCCACGCCTGCCTCCTTGTTGGTCGACGGCTTTCGTCGTCCGCAAAGCGCCGGCCATCAGTGGAGGGTCAAGGGCCGCCGAGGGCGGCGGCGAGGATAGGGAGCGAAGCGGTACCGGAGCCGCGTTGACGCCGGAGCGGCGGGTGCTAGACGAAAGCAGGCCGTCGACCGGGAGGCTGTGGAAGATGGGTTACGCGGCGGGAACGGAGCGGTGGGACACTTCCCGGCAGCGCTCAACGCCGTAGAACCAGATGTAGCCACCGATGCAACCCCGACGTGCATGGGTAAGGCATTTGCGGCGGAAGTAACCCTCAACCAATGACAGCATTGAGCTTGCCATTGCGGTTCAAGGAGAGGTCAGATTGTTGAACTGTAGGTGAGGAAGATGCCTAGACCCACGACGCGGACCACCATCGTCGCTCTCTCATTAGTAATCGTGGTCGGAGCAGGCGTGGCCGCCGCCGCACTTCACGACTCGGCTCCTGTCGCGCCATGGCCCACCGAATCCGGACTCCGCGGTCAGGGGTTCGCGGTGTGGCCCGATGACACTGTCGAGGAGGCCCTAACTCGCTGTTTGCACGCACAATCGTGGCAGCTCGACCCCGAACAAACAGCGTTTCGTTTCGCGCGCGATGTGCTCCACTACCCGTCGACTCGGCTCAACAATGACCCGAACATTGGCGTCAATACACCGGCTTTTGATGTCAGCTACATCGTCGGAAGCGACGACGTGCCAGGTGTGTATCTGGGAAACATGATTGAAGTTCGACAGTACGGTCGATGTTGGTTCGTCGTGCGAGCCGACCCGCGAGAGAATGGGTGGGACCCCTCCGTCTCCTTCGATCGTGGACCACCCCCTCGCCTCACCCTCGCCGGATACCTCGGCGCACGCACGGAGGTCGGATACGGTTCATGGTCGACGACCTTTAGCGCTCCAGGCACCGTCCCCATTCCCTCTGACGTCCTTAGCGAGACCGGCCACGTCATGACCTTCGGCGCGGGGAACCCCCTTGATGTCACGGCTTTTCCCCTGGGTTCGAACAAACAGTATGCGCGGCCGGCGCCCAGTGAGTCGCCGCTAGGAAATGCCTGTCAAGCCAGGCAAACCTGCCTCGACGACGGGCTGAGGTACGAGGACGTGAGGGACGGAACGGGCGCGGAGGCGAAGAAGGGCGACACCGTCAAGGTCACCTACGTAGGGATGCTCGCGGACGGCACCATCTTCGACACGTCCAAAAGGCATCGGCCTCGTTACGTAAGCTTCAAGCTCGGGGCGGGGACGGTCATCCAGGGGTGGGACGACGGCATACCCGGCATGAAAGTGGGAGGAGAGCGCAAGCTAACGATTCCACCCAATCTCGCCTTCGGCTCGGCCGGGTCCCCACCGAACGTGCCTCCCAACGCGACGGTTGTCTTCGAAATCAAGTTGCTCGGTATCAAGAACAAGTAGCTCGCCCGGACGACCGGCCTCGAGCCGAGCAGAGATGGTCCTATTCAGGCTTCGAAGACCTTGTGTAACCACCGCGAGAAAGCCCCCGGACACCCGGAGGCTTCTCTAAAGCGGCAGACGCTTACGCGCTCTGCGTTTCCTCGGCCGAGGACTCAGCCGAAGGACCGTCCGAGGCCGACTTCGAACCCTCTGCGGTGGACTTGGCTACCTCCGCGGTGGCGAACTGGAGATCCGGTCCCACGTGGGCGACCTGGATCTCGACGGCCTGGCGCTTGTGACCCTCGACCTCGAAGTTGCGCTGGACGAGCTTGCCGGCCACGAAGACCCGCATCCCCTTCTTCAGGGTTTGCGCCGCGTTCTCGGCGACTGATCGCCATGCCGTGCAACGGAAGAACCCGTCGTTGATGTCTTGCCACTCGCCGTTGTGCTGGGAGCGGTGGCTGACCGCGACGGTGAAGCCTGCGAGGGCCGCGCCACTCTGGGTGTAGCGGAGCTCGGGATCGTCGGTGATGTTTCCGACTAGAGCGACCTGGTTCACGGTGCTACCTCCTTCGCGCCTCCTGCGGCGCTTAGACGTTCTTACGGCCCGTGTTTTCAGGACGGAGATAGCGACAAGGTCAATCGGCGGCGCAGCCGGTCCGAGCATCCATGGACGCGCAGGACTCACAGTTGACCCAAGGAGCGACCGCCCTAACGTGGCGGGTCAGAAGAACGTCTGTCGCAGATGCGAAGGTGCCCTGCGTCGGGACATCGGCTGGTCAATCCCTTGCTTCGGGGTGCCGCACCCGAGCGCGATCACCACGGTGGCGAAACACTTCCCAGACGACCACAACGAGGCATATGGAACTCACGATGCCTAGCGACGCTAATGCGGGGATCGCCAACGCGACCGGGATCACAGCTACCAATGCGATAGCCCCCATCGTTCGCCGTCTGAACAGGTAGTTCGTCGTGCGAAAAAGGAAAGCGATGTGGGCAAGGAGGTATAGAGCTGGACCCGCACACAGCGCCACGGCCGGCACGACATCGAGCTCCTGGCTGAAATCATGGAGCGTGATCTCGAGACCGAATGCGAAGAAAACGATGCCGGCCACCATCGGCATGTGGAGATAGCCATACGAGTCTCGTGCGAGACGCGCCTGCTCCGCGGCGCTCGCTTCCATGAGTCTTCGCCGAACGAAGATCGCCGCAACGTCGAAGTAGAGCCACCAAAGCGCCGAAACAGCGACGATTCCGAGAGCAGCCGCGACGATCACCCCTGCTACCAGCTCGAAGCCGGCGCTCAATCCAACACCGATAGCGATCACCGACTCACCTAAGGCGACGATGATGATCAAGCCGTGACGCTCCGCGAAGTGCTCCGGAGCGATCCTCCAACCCCTTCCCATTCCCACCACGGTTGGGCCCAGGTAGTCGATGGCGAGTGCAACGATCCATACAGCGATTCGGACGTTGCCCTCGAGAAACGCTGCTAGCACGAGTAGTGATGCCCCGACCATCGCGGTTGGAGCGAACCGCACGACCGCGTCGCGCCGATCGGAGTCGTCACCTGTCACCACGGTCGACAGGATCAGATGCAGCACGCGGACCGCCAGATAGGCCACGCCGAACATGAGGGCGTTGGGCCCGAAGGCGCCCGGCACTGCGAGAGCGACACAAAACATGCCACCCATCGCTGCGAGCATCGCGATCCGGATTCCGCCCTCGTCGACGTCCAGTGCACTCGTCAGCCACGCGTAGACATCCCACGCCCACCAGATGGCCCCAAGGACGAGCATCCCGTGCAGCACTCCGGCCCAGGTCGGATCGTGCGCAAGCAGGCGGGTGACCTGGGTGATGGCGAAAACGAAAACAAGATCGAAGAAGAGCTCGAGGGGTGTTACTTGGTGCTCATTGTGTTGCTCTGTGGCCCGGTCCATGGCTACCTTCTACCCCTCGGTCATCAAAGACCAGTCGGGTGGGCTAGCTCGGGTTGCCCTCACGATTGCACCTCCCGACTAACGGCACCTGCCTATTTCGACCGATGGGGTCAGCGTTTCCGCAGGTAAACTGGTCTGAGGGGCGGTAGCTCAGTTGGTAGAGCACCTGCGTCGCAGAAGGACGCGCAGAGGGCTGTGCTCCACCCCTAGCGCGGCGAAATCATCCGAACGAAATTCGACCAGTTAGGTGCTCAAGGTTGTACGGCGCTAGTTTTGCGAGATGAGCATTAGTCCCCACGATTCACAGGTGCCGTGCAACTACACGGACCCCAGTTCGGGAGGGAACTGTGGCGCCACGCCGTCAAGACTCGTTCTAGTTAGTTTCCAGCCCCAACCAATTGCGGGACCAGGGAAAGTCGGGACGCTGTATTCCCTACGTCTGTGCAGGGTTCATGCCGAAGCCCTTGGCCTCAAGTGGGCATGACCTTTGTCTACGCTCGCATAGCGATGTGCAGCTCGCCATTGGGCAGGTTGTCCCTGAGCTGAACGAAGCTATTTATCAAAAATAGTTTCATTCAGTGACTTGAAGCGAGCCTCCCAGACCGAGCCAGGCTTCGGGCAGTACACGATCATCACTACGGTGGGATCAGAGACCAGCTCGAAGGCTTCGTAAAGCAGAACCAGCTCGCCTACTTCCGGATGACGGAAATGTTGCTGACCGCTGCGGTACTCCTCGACGTGATGGGTCTCCCAGCGGGACTGGAACTCATCACTTCGCCTGGATAGCTCGTCAATGAGGCTCATCAGGTACTCGTCTTCAGGGAATCGGCCCGTTGCGATCCGCAGGCTTCCCACAGCATCGTCTGCGATCTGTTGCCAGTCTGCGTAGAAGACGGTCGATCGCTCATCGAGGAAAACGAGGCGCGCGAGGTTAGGTGGCTCTGTTGGGGCCTCGAGCAACGGTAAGTACAGGGCGCGGGCGAGCGCGTTGTTCGCCAGGACATCTAGCCGATGGTTTCTGAGGAACGCTGCCGCGTGGGTGACGGAGTCCAGTACCACGTGGAGCCCACGTCCGACACCTTGATCGGAATCGGGAGTAGCCGAGCGCGTGGTATTCGCTGCGGTGACCAGATTCTCTAGATGTGAGGTCTCCGCCTGGTTGAGCTGCAGCGCCCGAGCGAGACCGTCAAGGACACTGTCCGATACGTCCCCCACGTTTCCTCGCTCGAGGCGCGTGTAGTACTCGACGCTGATCCCCGAGAGCATGGCTACCTCCTCGCGTCGCAGCCCAGGAACGCGCCGCCTTTCTCCGAAAGCAGGCAGACCCGCCTCCTCCGGCTGGATGCGGGCGCGGCGGGTCTGCAGAAAATCGCCGATCTCCCGCCGAGCATCCATCGCTTCCAGCCTATTGGCGGTCTGCGTGGGGGGCTCTCCCGGTACCCCTATAGACCGGGCCTTCTTCGATATCCCGGACGGAACGAAGCTAGTGAGACACCCGAGGCAGACAGTTCGAAAGGACCGACCTTGCTAGCTTCGATAAGGACCCGACGGCAGTTGAATATGCAAGAGCAACGGCGATCCCGAGCCGTAGTGCTCGCGGCGGTGCTCGGATTCTTCGTCGTGACGCTTGACGCGGTGATAGTCAATATCGCCCTCTCCGCCATGCAGCGCAACCTGGGCGGGGGTATCTCCGGCCTGCAGTGGGTGGTCGACGGCTACACGCTCATGTTCGCTGCACTTCTACTGTCCGCCGGAGCGCTGTCGGATCGGATCGGCGCCGCTCGATCATTCAGAGGGGGCATCGCGGTGTTCGTGGCCGCGTCGATGGCCTGTGGTGCGGCACCCACCCTTGGCGTACTTATTGCGGCCCGCTTCCTTCAGGGCGCGGCCGCGGCGGTGATGATGCCGGCGTCGATGTCTCTCATCGGTCAGTCTTTTCCCGACCCACAACGGCGCGCTCGAGCCATCGGTATGTGGGCGATGGGGGGAGCGGTCGCCTCTACCTCAGGACCTCTGCTGGGTGGACTACTGACGGTCGTCAGCTGGCGGCTGATCTTCTTCGTGAATGTTCCTGTTGGATTGGTGGCAGCTTTAATGCTGCGCAGGATTGAAGCCTCGCCCAGGGCCTCCGTCCGTCTCGACCTTGTGGGACAAGTCTTGGGCTGTTTAGCGATGGGAGCTCTTGTTTACGTTTCAGTTGAAACCGGAGCGCTCGGCCTCACCTCCGCTCCCGTCCTCGGCTCCGCAGCTCTTGCAGTTGGCGCCACCGCCGGGTTCTTCGTAAGTCAGCGGCGCGCGAAGCGGCCGATGATGCCCCTTCAACTCTTCCGCTCGCGAAACCTATCCGTTTCGGTATTCCTCGGTTTCGCGTTCATGGTCGCGTACTACGGGCTTCCTTTCGTGATGGGTCTCTACCTCCAGAGCGTGCGAGGGCTCAGTCCGTTTGCCACCGGCCTCGTCTTCCTGCCCATGATGCTTGTCGGAGCAGCGCTCACACCGCTCAGCGCGCGTATCGCCGAACGCGTCGGGGTCCGTGCTCTCGTGGGTTGCGGGCTGGCAGCCATGGCGGCTGGTCTCTTGTCGATAGCGCTCTTCCCATCGGCAAGCACGTGGCTGATCGCCATCTCCATGTTGTGCGTCGGCCTGGGCGGCCCGACCGTCTCCCCTCCAACGACCACCGTGCTTCTCAGCAGTGTTCCGAGCTCTCGCTCGGGGATTGCCAGCGGCGTCTACAACACGAGCCGTCAGATCGGAGGCGCACTGGCGGTGGCTGTGTTCGGGGC
>JALZGD010000018.1:13977-17058 GCA_030861205.1 Actinomycetota bacterium | reverse complement strand
ACCAGGGTGCGAACGATCTTTACAACCAAGCGGACTCACCGCCCAGCTTCGACTACGTCCTCAGGCAGTAGTCACCGCTGTGCGATGGGGCGATCCAAGCGCGCCGGCGGGCTGAATAACGCGACCGGATCGAGCTCGGTCTCTTTGAGGTCTTCGGCTTTACCTCCCGCGATCCCGAACAAGTGCTTCGCCCACACCAGGTACACGAGGATCGCGACGTTGATGACTAGCGCGCTGATGCGAAACACAGTGACGCGAGTGATCAGCTCGTGGACCTCGAACGGCAAGAATCCCGCGGTAGCGAGCGCCGTCAAGTACTCGGCCCATCGTTTCTCACGCCACAATCCGACAGCTTCGACACCCTCGACCACGAAGTAAGCGAGGGCGGTCGCTCCCACGACCACCAAAGTGTGACCGTGCAGATGAGCGATGTTGTTCAACTGAGTGAAAACGAACCCGCGGCTCTGATCGGCACCCGTCGTCTGCGCGGCGTGTGAGATCGATTTGAGCAATCGCTCCGCTTCTCGGTGAACCACCCCCAAGCGCACGTAAACGAACAGAACGACCCCCGCTAAGGCGCCGAAGATGAGGGAGTGGAAGGCTCGGTCGATCGCGATGATTCGCAGGATGATCGCATCGCGCAGCTCGCGCCCTCTGCGCGGCAGTCGAAGATCCCGGAGTTCGGGGAGTGTCTCGCGGACTGGGTCGGCGGGCGCCATCGCCTCGAGCCATGCATCGCAACGCGTGCATCGAACCATGCGACGTCCATCGCCGAGGTCGAGCCCGAGACCTGCGTCTTCCGTCCGCAATCGGGCGACCCGCGCTGCCGGAGTGACGTGCCCGCGCATGCCACACACGAGAGTTTCTCGGTCCCAGAGATGGTGTCTCTTGTGGCTGATGAGCGACCGGATGGCCTGCACGCAGCAAGTCTAAGGAAGCGCGGCCCTCATCCTGCTGTGAACGCCCCCGAGCGCGCCATCCGCTCGACCCTGCGCCACGGCAGCCTCTTGTTGCGGCGCGGGCTCCATAAAAATGGAGCTATGCGCGGGGAAGACCCGTAGACGAGCAAGGCCAGCATTGCTCCGTAGACCGGGAGGTGACCGATCAGCTCTGTTCGACCGAAATAGAACAGCGTCGCGTTGAAAGGGATCCCGGCAACGATCGCGATCAGCTGGGGAGCTGCACCCGAGATGATGAGTAGTCCGAAGGCGAGTTCGATGACGCCGGCGAATCGAATGAACGCCGTCGGCCCGAGGTGCAGGCCGGCGCTGGTGAAGAGATCGAAAGGTGGATAGCGCGAGATGAACGCGTGCGCCAAGGCAGGGTTCGCGAGCTTCTCGCTGAAGGCCAGCACCATCAGTGACGAGCCGACGCATATCCGCAACGCGAACATCGCTCGACGCACGACCATCGGGTCAACGCGATTGGCAACGCGCCCGTCCGGATTCCCCGGGAGGATCACCAAGAACAGAGCGAGACCCAACAGATCGGCTGCTTCGAGAACGGCAACCGGCCCCGAAAGGGCAAGCGCGAGGGGGCCGAGGACGATGACGAGGATCGCCGCCGGGCGCAGTTTGATCCCACTGATCAGCCACACCCCGACAACGCCCTCTGCAAGCGCGATCTCCGAACCACCGGTGACGTTGGACAGCGACAGCGCCGGCGACAAGTACTGGTCGTGCACGGCCAGTGCGAGCAATGACACGCCGAGATGAATCGCGAGTAGTCGCGGGATCCACGGCACGAGGCGGTCGAGCCTGGTCAGAAACTCGAGCTCGGGACGCGGGAGGCGCAACGCGACGATCCGCCACGCCACGACGAACGCGACCACGATCCCGCACGCGACGAGCGTGGCGGGTTGGAAGAAGAAGCCCCAGCGGGCGTGGAATCGGGTTGGGTCGGGAACGAACCACTTCTCGTGAGCAGCGGGGGGCAAGTCCATGCCCGTCCGAGCCTATTAGGCCCCTCGGATGGGCCTTTATGAGCGTGCAATGAAATAGGAGCGTCGGACGTCTATTGGGCATGATCGACGCCCGCGCCCTGCAGATGGAAGACTTCCTCGGCGAGGTGGGTTTCCGGGCGCGGTCAGAGCGAGACGATGAGATAGCAGCTCTTTTCGACGCGCACTACGACGCGTTGTGTGACCTTGCCTACGTGATCATGGGTGACCGTCACCTAGGTGAAGAGATCGTGATGGAAGCCCTGCTGAAGACGTATACGGGATGGGGTCGCATCCGCGATCGCGCGCGCACCGATGCGTATCTGCGTCGCGCCGTTGTCAACCTTTGTAGATCGAAGATCCGCCGCAAAGCGATCGAATCGCGCGTCAACGCGCTATCTCACCGCGCCGACCAGCTGAAGCCTCCGTCGTGGGACCCCGAGGTGCACGAGACCGCGCGCCTGGTGTGGGACGCGGTGAAGGACCTGCCTCCCCGGCAGCGCGCCTGCATCGGGATGTTCTACCTGCATGGGCTTCCCGAGTCAGACATAGCGCAAGCTCTCGATTGCTCGGTCAGCACGGTCCGGTCACAGCTATCGCGTGCCCGAGCGAAGCTCAAGATAGCGCTGCAAGATCAGCTGGGAAGGACGACTGCGCCGTGAACGATCTTGACCGCCTCCTTGAAGAGTCATTGCAATCGATGACGGACTCGGCGCGCGCCCCTCGTGGCGCGCAGCGGACGCGTGCGCAGATTGAGTTCGCACGGCGACTTCGTCGGAGACGTATCACCTATTCCGTAGGAGCGTCGTTGCTCGCGGGGGCGGCCGCTGTCGTCGCCATTCTGTTCGCGCTCGGCGCGTTCGATCTCGGTGTAAGGCGTCATGCGGCCCCATTTCGACCGGCCGCTCCGCGGGGTTTGATACGCACGGGATCCCAGCCCGTCGATCTGTCGCCCGGGGGAGATTCTCTTTGGGTCGCCAACTCAGGAGACGCCACGCTGACCCGAGTGGATCCGGCCACCGGTATCGTCACGTCGCAGATCTTCGTTGGCGGCAAGCCGACCGATATCGAAGCGGGGTCCGGTCACGAGTGGGTCGCGAACGCGGGAGCCAACACGGTGCAAGAGGTGGACCCCAAGGATC